>NZ_MJIR01000001.1:0-40757 GCF_001878835.1 Microbacterium sp. AR7-10
TCTCTGACTGTGACTGTGGCGCACTACCTCGTCCTGCGCCTCTGTCTTCTGTTGTATGCTGCTGCTACGTCCCCTCTCTTCCCTCTTTTTTTTTTTGAGTTCGTCGGCAGCGTCAGATGTGTATAAGAGACAGTCCCCCTCCTCCGCCGCCTCCCCTGCCCCATAAACCAGATCCAGCGCGAGAAACCAGATTCCGCATGAGAAACCAGCGCAGCGGTGGGTTCTCACGCAGGAAGAGGTTTCTCACGCACGAAGGGGTTTCTGCTTCGGCCGCACTCACCCTGCACAGCCAGCGCTTCCGTCCGAATGCTCCACAGATCGCCGGATTCGTCTGCGCGGCCAGAGCCAACCAGGCATCCTCGAGTCGTATGACCATCACCCTCGACCACCGAGCGATCAATCAGTCGCCACTCGCTCTTCTGACGGCGTCGGAGGCGCGGATGCTCGGCATCGGCCTCGGCGTGCGACAGTACGCACGCGTGCGCGCCGGGATCTACGTCGCACGCGCGGCGTACGAGAAGCTTCCCGGTTGGCAGCGATACGCCGTTCGGGTCCACGCGTTCGTCCGCAAGCATCCCGACGCCGTCCTCTGCCTCGAGTCCGCCGCCGTGCTGCTCGGGCTGCCCTACTTCAACGAACCCAAAGACATCCACGTCTACGACGCGGACCGCTCGGCGTCCCGGCGCTTCGGCGACGTCGCGGTGCACACCGGCGCAGACCCGCGTGCGGTCGGCGACGTCCGCGGCGTGCTGACCACCTCTCCAGTCGACACCGCCATAGACCTGATGCGCGTGCTCCCCCTCGCGCAGGGGCTCGCGGTCGCCGACGCGGCCATCTCGCCCAAGCAGCAGGGGTTCACCAGCGTCAGGGGGATGCGGGATCTCGGGCTGTCACAACGGAACCGGCGCGGCCGCGGTCGGATGAACTGGGTACTCGACCACGCCGATGATCGTGCGGAGTCTCCGGCGGAGAGCGTGAGCCGAGCTGTCATCGGCTGGTGCGGTTTCGAGCATCCGGAGCTGCAGCGGGAGTTCCACTATGAGGGCGAAGATGACCGCGTCGACTTCCTGTTCCCCTCGGTGGGCGCCATAGGTGAAGCGGACGGGTGGGGGAAGTATGACTTCGACGACCCGAGGAAGGCGGAGCAGCACCTGCGAAACGAGAAGCGCAGAGAGGACAGGCTGCGGCGACATGGACATGCCTTCGCGCGTTGGGACCTGAGCGATGTCTGGAAGATCACGCCGCTCGTCACGGCGCTGCGTGCGGCTGGTGTGCCTCTCAAGCATCCGCGCGAGACGGCGAAGCTGGCCAGCCTCAAATCCCGGCCGCGCGAGAAACCATATCGAGCGCGAGAAACCACTTGAGACGCGGTTTCCCACGCTGGATGTGGTTTCCCACGCGAGAAGTGGTTTCTCAGCCCAGCCGGCGACGCGAAGCCGGGCCCCGAGCCGACAGGGTTCGGGGCTACGGGATGGGGACGGGGGTCACGCCGAAGGGCGCGAGGCCGGCGGCGCCGCCGTCGGGCGCGGTGAGCACCCAGATGCCGCCCTCGTGACGAGCCACGCTGTGCTCCCAGTGCGATCCGTCGGAGCCGTCGATCGTCGAGACCGTCCAGTCGTCGTCCTCGATGAACGTCGCCTCTCCCCCGGCCGTGACCATCGGCTCGATGGCGAGTACGAGTCCGGGGCGGATCTCGGCCCCGGCATCGGGGGTGCGGTAGTTGAACACGCTGGGCGCCTCGTGCATCTTGCGCCCGATGCCGTGCCCGACGTACTCGCGCAGGATGCCGTAGGTCTCTCCCGACACCTCTGAGGGTCCCTGCGCCTCGATGTAGTCCTGGATGGCCGCTCCGAGGTCGCCGAGATGGGATGCGGATGCCATGGCGGCGATGCCCGCCCACATGGACCCCTCGGTGACCCGGGAGAGCTCCTCCCGGCGCGCCACGAGCTCCGGCCGGGACGCATCGGGAACCACGAAGGTCACCGCGCTGTCGCCGTTCCAGCCCTTGAACTGGGCGCCGCAGTCGATCGAGACGATGTCGCCCGGCTCGAGCACCCGCTCACCAGGGATGCCGTGCACGACCTGCTCGTTGACCGAGATGCACGTCGTGTGGCGATACCCGCGCACGAGCTGGAAGTTCGATTCCGCACCGCGATCGAGGATGGTGCGCTCGGCCACGGCATCCAGCTCCGCGGTCGTCACCCCCGCCCGCGCCAGCGGACGGATCGCGTCGAGAGCCGCCGCGGTGATCAGCCCCGGCTCGAGCATCGAGCGCAGCTGGGCGGGTGTCTTGTAGATCGACTTGCGGAACATCGACGGGTCAGACCAGCTGCCCGATGCCGCGCGCGGCGAGGGCAGCCGAGATGCGCGCGGTGATCTCGTCGAGGGAGCCGACGCCGTCGATGCGATCGACGATGCCGCGCTCCTCGTACACCGAGATGATCGGAGCGGTCTCGTGCTCGTAGATGTCGAGACGGTGCGCGATGGCCTCCTCCGTGTCATCGGAGCGGCCCTGCTCCACAGCACGCAGGCTGAGGCGCGCGATGCTCTCCGCGCGGGGCACGTCGAGCAGGATGACCGCGTCGAGCGACGCGTCGTGCTCGCCGAGGAACGCGTCGAGGTGATGCACCTGCGCGGTGTTGCGGGGGTAGCCGTCGAGCAGGAAGCCGCCCTGCGCGTCGTCCTGCGACAGGCGGTCGCGGACGATCTCGCTGGTCAGCTCGTCGGGCACCAGGTCGCCGGCGTCGAGGATCGCGGTGACCTTCTGCCCCAGCTCGGTGCCCTCCTTGATGTTGGCGCGGAAGATGTCGCCGGTCGACACGACGGGGATGTTCAGCGCCTCGGCGACGCGGATGCCCTGGGTGCCCTTGCCGGAGCCCTGCGGGCCGACGATCAGAAGACGAGCGGAAGCGAGGTCGTCCTGAGCCTGTCGAAGTGTCATCGGAGGAGCCCTTCGTAGTGGCGCTGCTGCAGCTGCGCGTCGATCTGCTTCACCGTCTCGAGGCCGACACCCACGATGATGAGGATCGAGGCGCCACCGAACGGGAAGTTCTGGTTGGCCTGCACCGTCGCCAGCGCGATCAGCGGAATCAGCGCGACGAGGCCCAGGTAGAGCGAACCGGGGAACGTGATGCGGGTGATGACGTAGTCGAGGTACTCCGCGGTCGGACGCCCGGCGCGGATGCCGGGGATGAACCCGCCGTACTTCTTCATGTTGTCGGCGACCTCGACCGGGTTGAACGTGATCGCGACGTAGAAGTACGTGAAGCCGATGATCAGCAGGAAGTACGCGGCCATGTACAGCGGCTGGTCGCCGGATGCCATGTTCGCCAGGATCCACGCCACCCACGCGGGCGGCTCGCTGCCGTCGGCAGGGGTGTTGAACTGCGCGACGAGCATCGGCACGTACAGCAGCGACGAGGCGAAGATGATCGGGATCACACCCGCCATGTTGACCTTGATCGGGATGTACGTGTTCGTGCCCCCGTAGGTGCGGCGGCCGACCATGCGCTTGGCGTACTGCACGGGCACGCGGCGCTGCGACTGCTCGACGTACACGATCAGCGACATCACGACGATGCCGATGATCATCACCAGCAGGAACGTCTCGAAGCCCTTCGCCTCCCAGATCGCCCACATCGACGACGGGAAGGTGGCGGCGATGGAGGTGAAGATGAGCAGCGACATGCCGTTGCCGATGCCGCGCTCGGTGACGAGCTCGGCCATCCACATGATCAGACCCGTTCCCGCGGTCATCGCGATGATGATGAGCGCCTGCGCCCACCACACGTCGTTGGTCAGCAGATTGTTGCAGGCTGCGACGTCGGTCTGACCGAACAGCTGCCCGCTGCGCGCCACGGTCACCACGGTCGCGGACTGCAGCAGTGCGAGCGCGATCGTGAGGTAGCGGGTGTACTGGGTGAGCTTGCTCTGGCCCGCCTGGCCCTCCTGGTGGAGGGTCTCGAAGTGCGGGATGACGACGCGCAGCAGCTGCGTGATGATCGTCGCGGTGATGTAGGGCATCACGCCGAGGGCGAAGATCGACAGCTGCAGCAGCGCACCGCCGGAGAAGAGGTTGACCAGTCCGAGCAGTCCGTCGGTGCCGGCGTTGGCCGCGAGGCACTGCTCGACGTTCGGGAAGTTCACGAAAGGAGCCGGCACGTTCGAGCCCAGACGGTACAGAGCGATGATGCCGATGGTGAAAAGGATCTTCTGCCGCAGGTCAGGCGTGCGGAAGATTCGCGCGATGGCGCTAAACAAGGGCGTTCCTCCTGAAGGGATTGCCGAACGTGGAAGGACGGCCGAAAGTCCAGGGTAACGCAAAGGAGGGGCCGGATGATCTCCGACCCCTCCCAGCGTTCACTGCAGCCTGATCAGTTGACCGAACCGCCGGCGGCGACGATCTTCTGCTCGGCGCTGCCGGAGACCTTGTCGACCGACACGGTCAGCTTGACCGAGATGTCGCCGTCGCCGAGGACCTTGACCTTCTCGTTCTTGCGCACGGCACCCTTGGCGACCAGGTCGCTGACGGTGACATCGCCACCCTGCGGGTACAGCTCCGCGAGCTTGGCCAGGTTCACGACCTGGTACTCGACGCGGAACGGGTTCTTGAACCCGCGCAGCTTCGGGGTGCGCATGTGCAGCGGCATCTGCCCACCCTCGAAGCCGGCGCGCACGGTGTTGCGCGCCTTGGTGCCCTTGGTTCCACGACCGGCCGTCTTGCCCTTCGAGCCCTCACCGCGACCGACACGGGTCTTCGCGGTGTGAGCGCCGGGGACCGGACGCAGGTGGTGCACCTTCAGGACAGACGGACGCGCGGCCGGAGCCTCGGCATCCTTCTTGGCCGGAGCCTTCTTGTCGGCAGCCTTGGCCGGAGCGGCCTTGGCGGCAGCCGGCTTCTTGGCGGCGGACTTCGGGGCCTTCTCGGCCTCGACGGTTTCGTTCTTCTCAGCCATTAGTCGATCTCCTCAACCTTGACGAGGTGCGCGACTGCGCGGACGTAGCCGCGGGTCTGAGCGTCGTCGGGACGAACGACCGAGTCGCCGATCCGCTTGAGACCGAGCGAACGCAGCGTGTCGCGCTGGTTCTGCTTCTCGCTCACCTTGGACTTGATCTGCGTGACCTTGAGGCGCTCAGCCATCAGGCACCTACCTTCTGCGCTGCGGCGGCGGCAGCGGCCTTCGCCTCGTTGCGGATGATGATCTCCGGCACGACGGCGTCGTAGTCGAGACCACGACGGGCGGCGACGGCGCGCGGCTCCTCGAGGCCCTTGAGCGCCTCGACCGTGGCGTGCACGATGTTGATCGTGTTCGACGAGCCGAGCGACTTCGACAGGACGTCGTGGATGCCCGCGCACTCGAGCACGGCGCGAACCGGACCGCCGGCGATGACACCGGTACCGGCAGCGGCCGGACGAAGCAGCACCACACCTGCGGCGGCCTCACCCTGCACGGGGTGCGGGATGGTCGAGCCGACGCGCGGAACGCGGAAGAAGTTGCGCTTGGCCTCTTCGACGCCCTTCGAGATCGCCAGGGGGACCTCGCGGGCCTTGCCGTAGCCGACGCCGACCAGACCGTTGCCGTCACCGACGACCACGAGAGCGGTGAAGCTGAAGCGACGACCACCCTTCACGACCTTCGAGACGCGGTTGATGGTGACGACGCGCTCCAGGAACTGGTTGTCCCCGCGGTCGCGCGAGTTGCGGTCGCGGCTCTGGCCACGGTCGCGACCGCCACGGCGGTTGTCGCGCTGCTCACGCTGCGGCTCGGCCTGAGCCTCGGCAGGAGCGGTTTCGGTCACTTCGTTCTCCTTGATGTCACTCACAGTGCCAGCCCCCCTTCACGGGCGCCTTCGGCGATGGCTGCGACACGACCGGCGTAGCGGTTGCCGCCACGGTCGAACACTGCCTCGGAAACGCCGGCGGCCTTCGCGCGCTCAGCGACGAGCTCGCCGACCTTGCGGGCCTTGGCGGTCTTGTCACCGTCGAAGGAGCGCAGCTCGGTCTCGAGCGTGGAAGCGGAAGCCACCGTGTGGCCCTTGGCGTCGTCGACGAGCTGCACGAACACGTGGCGCGCGGAGCGGTTGACGACGAGACGCGGGCGGACGTCGGAGCCGACGATCTTCTTGCGAAGACGTGCGTGGCGACGCGCGCGGGCGGCGGACTTGGACTTGACAGCCATGGTTACTTACCAGCCTTTCCGGCCTTGCGACGCACGACCTCGCCGGCGTAGCGCACACCCTTGCCCTTGTACGGCTCGGGCTTGCGGATCTTGCGGATGTTGGCAGCGGCCTCGCCGACAGCCTGCTTGTCGATGCCACTCACGGTCACCTTGTTGGTGCCCTCGACCGTCAGGGTGATGCCTGCGGGCGGGTCGACCAGGACCGGGTGCGAGAAGCCGAGAGCGAACTCGATCGAGTTGCCCTTCTGCTGCACGCGGTAACCGGTGCCGACGACCTCGAGACCCTTGGTGTAGCCCTGGGTGACGCCGATGATGTTGTTGCTGATGAGGGTACGGGTCAGACCGTGCAGCGAGCGCGACTCGCGCTCGTCGTCCGGGCGGGTGACGAGAACCTGGTTCTCCTCGACCGTGACCTCGATGGGGTTGGCCAGGGTGAGCGACAGCTCGCCCTTGGGGCCCTTGACTGCGACCTCGCGGCCGTCGACCGAGACGGTCACGCCGGAGGGGATGTCGATGGGAAGTCGTCCGATTCGCGACATGTCAGATCACCACACGTAGGCGAGAACTTCTCCGCCCACGCCCTTCTGCTCAGCCTGACGGTCGGTGAGGAGACCGGAGGAGGTGGACAGGATGGCAACGCCCAGGCCGCCGAGGACCTTGGGCAGCTCGGTCGACTTCGCGTAGACGCGCAGACCGGGCTTCGACACGCGCTTGATGCCGGCGATGGAGCGCTCACGGTTGGGACCGTACTTGAGCGAGAGGGTGAGGTTGCTGCCGACGCGGGCGTCGGTGACCTCGAAGCCGGCGATGTAGCCCTCCTGCTGGAGGATCTCGGCGATGTTCGTCTTGAGCTTGCTCGACGGCATGGTCACGGAGTCGTGGTGGGCCGAGTTCGCGTTGCGCAGACGGGTCAGCATGTCTGCGACCGGGTCTGTCATCGTCATATCTGGTTTCCTTCGATCATGAGGTTCCGGCTGCCGTTACACGGCAGACGGCCTTCGATGAGAGTCGCGCCCGAGCGGACGCACAATCTTCAATTGTACGGGATGCGGGGAGGGATGCCGTGCAGCATCCCTCCCCGCATCCCGAAGCGCGCGGCGCTTCGATCAGGCGGGGGCGTCGGCGGCCTTGAACGGGAAGCCGAGCGCGCGCAGGAGTGCGCGACCCTCGTCGTCCGTCTTGGCCGTCGTGACCACGGTGATGTCGAAGCCGCGGACGCGGTCGATCTTGTCCTGGTCGATCTCGTGGAACACGCTCTGCTCCTGGAGGCCGAAGGTGTAGTTGCCGTTGCCGTCGAACTGGTCGGCCGACAGACCGCGGAAGTCGCGGATGCGCGGCAGCGCCAGGTTGACGAGGCGGTCGACGAACTCCCACGCACGGTCGCCACGGAGGGTGACGTGCGCACCGATGGCCTGGCCCTCGCGCAGCTTGAACTGCGCGATGGACTTGCGGGCCTTGGTGACGATCGGCTTCTGACCGGTGATCTTGGTGAGGTCGTCGATGGCGCCCTCGATCACCTTGGAGTCACGAGCCGCCTCACCGACACCGGTGTTGACGACGACCTTCACCAGGCCGGGGATCTGCATGACGTTCGCGTAGCCGAACTGCTCCTGCAGAGCCTTCTTGATCTCGGTGTTGTACTTCTGCTTCAGGCGAGGCTGGGTCTTGCCAGTCTCAGCAGCAGTTGCCGTTGCCATCAGAGGTCCTTACCTGACTTCTTCGCGTAGCGCACGCGGACCGTGCGCTTCACGCCGTCCTTGACCTGCTCCTCGACGCGGTGGCCGACGCGGGTCGGCTTCTTGGTCGAGGGGTCGACGAGAGCGACGTTGGAGATGTGGATCGGGGCCTCGACGGTCTCGATGCCACCGGTCTTGGTGCCGCGCTGGGTCTGGTCGACACGGCTGTGGCGGGTGACGAAGTTGACACCCTCCACGACGACGCGGTTCTGCCCGACGAGGACCTCGAGGACCTTGCCCTGCTTGCCGCGGTCGCCGCCCTTGTCCTGCTTGCGGCCGCTGATGACCTGAACCAGGTCACCCTTCTTGATTTTCGCCATGATCAGATGACCTCCGGGGCGAGCGAGACGATCTTCATGAACTTCTTGTCGCGAAGCTCACGACCGACCGGTCCGAAGATGCGGGTGCCGCGGGGCTCCCCGTCGTTCTTCAGGATCACGGCGGCGTTCTCGTCGAACTTGATGTACGAACCGTCGGGACGACGCGTCGACTTGACGGTGCGGACGATGACGGCCTTGACCACATCGCCCTTCTTGACGTTGCCGCCGGGGATCGCGTCCTTGACGGTCGCGACGATGGTGTCGCCCAGACCGGCGTAGCGGCGGCTGGAACCACCGAGAACGCGGATTGTGAGCAGCTCCTTGGCGCCGGTGTTGTCGGCGACCTTGACGCGGGACTCGGTCTGGATCACTTTGCCTTCTCCAGGATCTCCACCAGACGCCAGCGCTTGGTGGCGCTCAGCGGGCGGGTCTCGTTGATGAGAACGAGGTCGCCGATGCCGGCGGTGTTGTTCTCGTCGTGCGCCTTGACCTTCGAGGTGACGCGGATGACCTTGCCGTAAAGCGGGTGCTTCACGCGGTCCTCGACCTCGACGACGATGGTCTTGTCCATCTTGTCGCTGACGACGTAGCCACGGCGCGACTTGCGGTATCCGCGCGCGTCTGCGTCGCGGACGTCGTGCTCGCCGTGCTCGACGGCGTCAGCAGCCTTCTTCTCAGCCATTACTCGGCCTCCTCCTTCGGCGCCTCAGCCTCGTCGGCCTTCTTCGCCTTCGCCTTGGACGCCTTCTTGGCCGGAGCCTCGACCGGAGCGGGCGTCGCACGGATGCCCAGCTCGCGCTCGCGGATCACGGTGTAAAGGCGCGCGATGTCGCGCTTGACGGCGCGGATGCGGCCGTGGCTCTCCAGCTGGCCGGTGGCCGACTGGAAACGGAGGTTGAACAGCTCCTCCTTGGCCTTGCGCAGCTCCTCGACGAGGCGCTGGTCTTCGAACGTGTCGAGCTCGCTCGGTGCGAGCTCCTTGGTGCCGATCGCCATTACGCGTCGCCCTCCTCGCGCTTGATGATGCGTGCCTTGAGCGGCAGCTTGTGAATGGCCCGGGTGAGCGCCTCGCGAGCGAGTTCCTCGCTGACGCCCGCGACCTCGAAGAGGACGCGGCCCGGCTTGACGTTGGCGACCCACCACTCGGGCGAGCCCTTACCCGAACCCATGCGGGTCTCAGCGGGCTTCTTGGTGAGCGGGCGGTCGGGGTAGATGTTGATCCACACCTTTCCACCACGCTTGATGTGACGGGTCATCGCGATACGAGCGGACTCGATCTGACGGTTGGTCACGTAGGCGGGGGTCAGCGCCTGGATGCCGAACTCACCGAACGACACCTTGGTGCCACCGGTGGCCTGGCCCGAACGCTTCGGGTGGTGCTGCTTGCGGTACTTGACCTTGCGAGGGATAAGCATCAGGCAGACGCTCCTTCTGCGACGGGAGCCTCGTTGCGACGGTCACCGCGGTCGCCACGGGGGCCACGACGGTCGCCACGCTCGCGCGAAGGCTTCTGGTTGGCCTGCTCGCGAGCAAGCTCCTTGTTGGTGAGGTCGCCCTTGTAGATCCAGACCTTCACGCCGATGCGGCCGAAGGTGGTCTTCGCCTCGTAGAAGCCGTAGTCGATGTTCGCGCGCAGCGTGTGCAGCGGCACACGACCCTCGCGGTAGAACTCCGAGCGGCTCATCTCCGCGCCGCCGAGGCGGCCGGAGACCTGGATGCGGATGCCCTTGGCGCCGGCGCGCTGAGCGCCCTGCAGACCCTTGCGCATCGCGCGACGGAACGCCACACGAGCAGAGAGCTGCTCGGCGATGCCCTGCGCGACGAGCTGAGCGTCGGCTTCGGGGTTCTTGACCTCGAGGATGTTCAGCTGGATCTGCTTGCCGGTGAGCTTCTCGAGGTCACCGCGGATGCGCTCGGCCTCGGCGCCACGGCGGCCGATGACGATGCCCGGACGCGCGGTGTGGATGTCCACACGCACGCGGTCGCGGGTGCGCTCGATCTCGATGTTCGAGACGCCGGCGCGGTCGAGCTGCGTCTGCAGCAGACGACGGATCTTGATGTCCTCGGCGACGTAGTCGGCGTAACGCTGGCCCGGCTTCGTCGAGTCCGAGAACCAACGCGACACGTGGTCCGTGGTGATGCCGAGGCGGAAGCCGTACGGGTTGACCTTCTGGCCCATTACTTGCTCGCCTTCTTCGTCTTGGCCGCCGGTGCGGCCGCGTCAGCGGCCTCCGGGGTGGCTAGCACGACCGTGATGTGGCTCGTGCGCTTCTTGATCTGCGAGGCACGACCCTGAGCACGGGGGCGGAAACGCTTGAGCGTGGTGCCCTCGTCGACGTACGCGTTCTTCACGTACAGGTCCTGCTCGTCCAGGAATTCGCCGTCACGGTCGGCCTTGACCGACGCGTTGGCGATGGCGGAGTGCACGAGCTTGTAGATCGGCTCGCTGGCACCCTGCGGTGCGAACTTCAGAATGGCCAGTGCTTCCTGCGCCTGCTTGCCCTTGATGAGCGCGACGACACGACGAGCCTTCTGAGGGGTCACGCGAATGTGCTTGACGCGTGCGATGGATTCCACCATTGTTCTCCTCCTCTGTTTCTGTCCAGAGCGTCACCGCGTCAGCGGCGACGGCCCTTCTTGTCGTCCTTCTCGTGGCCGCGGAAGGTGCGGGTGGGCGCGAACTCGCCCAGCT
Source organism: Microbacterium sp. AR7-10 (assembly GCF_001878835.1). Classification (NCBI taxonomy): domain Bacteria; kingdom Bacillati; phylum Actinomycetota; class Actinomycetes; order Micrococcales; family Microbacteriaceae; genus Microbacterium; species Microbacterium sp. AR7-10. The sequence continues at coordinate 10,928 of NZ_MJIR01000001.1, forward strand.
TGTGGCCGACCATGGTCTCGGTCACGAACACAGGGATGTGCTTGCGACCGTCGTGCACGGCGATGGTGTGTCCCAGCATTGCGGGGATGATCATCGAGCGACGCGACCAGGTCTTGATGACGTTCTTCGTACCGGACTCGTTCTGTCCGACCACCTTGCGAAGCAGGTGCTCGTCGACGAAGGGGCCCTTCTTGAGACTGCGTGGCATCTTCCTCTACTCCTACTTGCGCTTCTTGCCAGCGTTGCGGCGGCGGACGATGTACTTGTCACTTTCCTTGTTGGCGTGACGGGTACGACCCTCAGCCTGACCCCACGGGGAAACCGGGTGACGACCACCGGAGGTCTTGCCCTCACCACCACCGTGCGGGTGGTCGACCGGGTTCATGGCGACACCGCGGACGGTCGGGCGGACGCCCTTCCAGCGCTTGCGGCCGGCCTTGCCCCAGTTGATGTTCGACTGCTCGGCGTTGCCGACCTCGCCGATGGTCGCGCGGCAGCGCGCATCGACGTTGCGGATCTCGCCCGAGGGCAGACGCAGCTGGGCGTAGGGGCCGTCCTTCGCGACCAGGCGCACCGAGGCGCCGGCCGAACGAGCCATCTTCGCTCCGCCGCCGGGACGCAGCTCGATGGCGTGGATCACGGTACCGGTGGGGATGTTCTTCAGCGGCAGGTTGTTGCCGGGCTTGATGTCAGCGCCGGCACCCGACTCGACGACGTCGCCCTGCTTCAGCTTGTTCGGGGCGAGGATGTAGCGCTTCTCGCCGTCGAAGTAGTGCAGCAGCGCGATGCGCGCGGTGCGGTTGGGGTCGTACTCGATGTGCGCGACCTTGGCGTTGATGCCGTCCTTGTCATTGCGACGGAAGTCGATGACACGGTACTGGCGCTTGTGGCCACCACCGATGTGACGGGTCGTGATGCGGCCCTGGTTGTTGCGACCACCGGTCTTCGAGAGCGGGCGCAGCAGCGACTTCTCAGGCGTCGATCGGGTGATCTCGGCGAAGTCAGCCACCGACGAACCGCGGCGACCCGGGGTCGTGGGCTTGTACTTGCGAATAGCCATTATCTGTCCTTATCCCCCGGTCAGCCGACTGCCGTGAAGATGTCGATGGAACCCGACTTCAGAGCCACGATCGCGCGCTTGGTGTCCTTGCGCTTGCCGGTGCCGAAGCGGGTGCGGCGGGCCTTGCCGACGCGGTTGATCGTGTTGACCGAGGCCACCTTGACGCCGAAGATCTTCTCGATGGCGAGCTTGATCTCGGTCTTCGAGGCGCGCGGGTCGACGAGGAAGGTGTACTTGCCCTCGTCGATCAGGCTGTAGCTCTTCTCGGACACGACCGGTCCGAGAATGATGTCGCGCGGGTCCTTGTTCAGGGCCGTGGCGAGAACGTTCTGCTCGGTCATGCCGAGACCTCCTCTGCGGTCGCGCCCGTCTTCGAGGCGATGAAGCCCTCGAGTGCGGCCTTGGTGAAGACGATGTCGTCGGAGACGACGACGTCGTAGGCGTTCAGCTGGTCGAAGCTGATCAGGTGAACGTTCGCGAGGTTGCGCACGCTCTTCGTGGTCAGCTCGTCGGAGCGCTCGATGACGACCAGCACGTTCTTCGACGGAGCGACGGAGGCCAGCAGGCCGGCCGCAGCCTTGGTCGAAGGAGTGCTGTCGGCGACGAAGGCCTCGACCGCGTGCAGACGCTCGCCGCGCAGACGATCGCTCAGCGCGCCACGGAGGGCGGCGGCGATCATCTTCTTGGGGGTGCGCTGCGAGTAGTCACGCGGCTGCGGGCCGTGGACCGTGCCACCACCGCGGTGCTGCGGCATGCGGATCGAGCCCTGACGGGCGTTACCCGTGCCCTTCTGCTTGAAGGGCTTGCTGCCGGAGCCGGACACGTCGCCACGAGTCTTCGTGGCGTGGGTGCCCTGACGCGCGGCGGCGAGCTGCGCGACGACGACCTGGTGGATCAGCGGGACGTTGGTCTCGACGTCGAAGATCGAGGCGGGCAGCTCGACAGAGCCGGCCTTCTTGCCGTCGACCGACAGGACGTCGATTGCCAGAGTGGAGTCAGCCATGAGATCAGGCACCCTTCACTGCGTTGCGGACGTACACGATACGACCACGCGCACCGGGGACGGCGCCCTTGACGAGCATGAGTCCCTTCTCGGCGTCGATGGCGTGCACCGTGAGGTTGAGGACGGTCACGCGCTCGCCACCCATGCGGCCGGCCATGCGCATGCCCTTGAACACGCGACTCGGGGTCGACGAGGCGCCGATCGAGCCGGGCTTGCGGTGGTTGCGGTGCGCACCGTGGGAGGCCGAGACGCCGGCGAAGTTGTGACGCTTCATGACACCGGCGGTGCCCTTGCCCTTGCTGGTGCCGACGACGTCGACCAGCTGGCCTGCCTCGAACACGCCGTCGAGCGTGAGCTCCTGGCCGAGCGAGTAGTCAGCGGCATCCGCGGTGCGGATCTCGGTGACGTGGCGACGCGGGGTGACGCCGGCTGCCTCGAAGTGGGCGGTCAGCGGCTTGTTGACCTTGCGTGGGTCGATCTGGCCGTAGGCGATCTGGATGGCGTTGTAGCCGTCCTTCTCGGGGGTGCGAACCTGGGTGACCACGTTCGGAGCCAGCTCGATGACGGTCACGGGGATGAGCTTCCCGTTCTCGTTCCACACCTGGGTCATGCCGAGCTTCGTGCCGAGCATGCCCTTGGAAATCTTTGCGTTGATGTCAACCATGGCGGACCTCAGAGCTTGATCTCGATGTTGACATCGGCGGGCAGGTCGAGACGCATCAGCGAGTCGACAGCCTTCGGCGTCGGGTCGACGATGTCGATCAGACGCTTGTGGGTGCGCATCTCGAAGTGCTCGCGGCTGTCCTTGTACTTGTGGGGCGACCGGATGACGCACACCACGTTCTTCTCGGTCGGAAGCGGCACGGGGCCGACGACGGTCGCGCCCGCACGGGTCACGGTGTCGACGATCTTTCGTGCCGACGTGTCGATGACCTCGTGGTCATACGACTTCAGGCGAATGCGGATCTTCTGTCCCGCCATTGTCTGCTCTCTCTCTATAGGCGTCGTACCATCCGGGACCGGGTGACCCTGGGGCATTGGACGCTCGATGGCGCTGATCGCGCCTTCGGCACTTGCGCACCGCTGTTCTCTTTTCACCATGAAGACGCCAGCATCGGATGCTCGCGTCTTCGAGTGGGATTCGCACGTCGTCTCGGGCATCGCCCTCGCTCAGTGCACGTTCTGCTGTCCGCGGCCTAGAACCCTGCAGCATCCTTGGGATGTCGCCGTCTATGCACTGTCGTGACAGTGATTCCGCGCATCATGAAGCGCGCAGAAATGTGGAACTTGACTATTCTGCCACGCGGATTCCGGCACCGCAAACCCGGGCGTGTCGCGCATGATCCCGCGGCTCAGGCCCCGCGCCGCGGACACGCGAAGAGGGGCCGGACCCGAAGGTCCGACCCCTCTTCCGAGAAGCAGATGCTTACGCGAGCACCTTCGTCACCGTGCCGGCGCCGACGGTGCGGCCACCCTCACGGATCGCGAAGCCGAGGCCCTCTTCCATGGCGATGGGCTGGATGAGGTCCACCTTCATGTCGGTGGTGTCACCGGGCATGACCATCTCGGTGCCCTCGGGCAGCGTGATGACGCCGGTGACGTCGGTGGTGCGGAAGTAGAACTGCGGGCGGTAGTTCGTGTAGAAGGGGTTGTGACGGCCACCCTCGTCCTTCGACAGGATGTACGCGGTGCCCTCGAACTCCGTGTGCGGGGTGATCGAGCCCGGCTTCACGACGACCTGGCCGCGCTCGACGTCCTCGCGCTTGGTGCCGCGGAGCAGCAGACCGCAGTTCTCGCCGGCCCAGGCCTCGTCGAGCTGCTTGTGGAACATCTCGATACCGGTGACCGTGGTCTTCTGCGTCGGGCGGATGCCGACGATCTCGACCTCGGAGTTGATCGCGAGGGTGCCGCGCTCGGCGCGGCCCGTGACGACCGTTCCACGACCGGTGATCGTGAAGACGTCCTCGATCGGCATGAGGAACGGCTTGTCGCGGTCACGCTCGGGGTCCGGGATGGCGTCGTCAGCGGCCTGCATGAGCTCGAGGATCGAGTCGACCCACTTCTCTTCGCCGTTGAGGGCGCCGAGAGCCGAGACCTTGATGACGGGAGCGTCGTCGCCGGGGAAGCCCTGCGACGAGAGCAGCTCGCGAACCTCGAGCTCGACGAGCTCCAGGATCTCCTCGTCGTCGACCATGTCCGACTTGTTCAGCGCGACCATCAGGTACGGCACGCCGACCTGCTTGGCGAGCAGAACGTGCTCGCGGGTCTGAGCCATCGGGCCGTCGGTGGCGGCGACCACGAGGATCGCGCCGTCCATCTGAGCAGCACCGGTGATCATGTTCTTGACGTAGTCGGCGTGGCCGGGGGCGTCGACGTGCGCGTAGTGACGCTTCGGGGTCTCGTACTCGATGTGCGAGATGTTGATGGTGATGCCGCGCTGACGCTCCTCGGGAGCCGAGTCGATCGAGGCGAAGTCACGCTGGACGTTGGTGTCCGACGGGTACTTGTCGGCGAGCACCTTCGAGATCGCGGCAGACAGGGTGGTCTTGCCGTGGTCGACGTGACCGATCGTTCCGATGTTGACGTGCGGCTTGGTCCGCTCGAACTTGGCCTTGGCCACTGGGTCCTCCTCAGGACGTTCGTGTAGAGATCGCCGGGCACTGGATTGTGACCGGCTCCCTACGGATTTCGGTTTCTCAGTTTAGTAGAGAGTGAATGTGAAGTTGTGGGGTACCGGATGCCAGGGCCGAGACCCCGGCATCCGGTGAAGGGCTTACTCGCCCTTGGCCTTCTGGATGATCTCATCCGCGACGGCGCGCGGAACCTCAGCGTAGCTGTCGAACTCCATGGAGTAGACGGCGCGGCCGGAGGTCTTCGAGCGCAGGTCGCCGATGTAGCCGAACATCTCGGACAGCGGCACCGAAGCGCGCACCACCTTGACGCCCTGTGCGTCCTCCATCGACTGGATCTGCCCGCGGCGCGAGTTCAGGTCGCCGATGACGTCGCCCATGTACTCCTCCGGAGTACGGACCTCGACGGCCATCAGCGGCTCGAGCAGCACCGGGTTGGCGCGACGTGCGGCCTCCTTGAAGCCCATCGAGCCGGCGATCTTGAACGCCATCTCCGAGGAGTCGACGTCGTGAGCGGCACCGTCGACGATGGTCGCCTTGACGCCCACCATCGGGTAGCCCGCCAGCACGCCGACGTTCATCGCGTCCTGGAAACCGGCATCGATCGAGCCGATGTACTCGCGCGGGATGCGACCGCCGGTGACGGCGTTGACGAACTCGTACGTCTTGTCGCCGTCGAGGTCGAGCGGCTCGATGTTGAACTGGATCTTCGCGAACTGGCCCGATCCACCCGTCTGCTTCTTGTGGGTGTAGTCGTGCTTCTCGACGGTCTTCTTGATCGTCTCGCGGTAGGCCACCTGGGGCTTTCCGACGTTCGCCTCGACGCGGAACTCGCGCTTCATGCGGTCGACGAGGATGTCGAGGTGCAGCTCGCCCATGCCCTTGATGGTCGTCTGACCGGTCTCGGGGTTGAGCTCGGTGCGGAACGTCGGGTCCTCCTCAGCGAGCTTCTGGATCGCGAGACCCAGCTTCTCCTGGTCGGCCTTCGTCTTCGGCTCGATGGCGACCTCGATGACCGGCTCCGGGAACGTCATCGACTCGAGCACGACCGGGGCGGCCGGGTCGGCGAGGGTGTCACCGGTGGTGGTGTCCTTCAGGCCGATGACGGCGTAGATGTTGCCCGCGGTGAGCGAGTCGACCGGGTTCTCCTTGTTGGCGTGCATCTGGAAGATCTTTCCGATGCGCTCCTTCTTGCCCTTGGTCGAGTTGACCACGGCAGAGCCCGAGTCGAGGTGTCCCGAGTACACGCGCACGTAGGTCAGGCGACCGAAGAACGGGTGCACGGCGACCTTGAAGGCGAGGGCCGAGAACGGGTCGTTGGCGTCGGGGTGACGCTCGATGACCTTCTCCTCGTCCTTCGGGTCGTGCGCCTCGATGGCACCGACGTCGAGGGGGTTCGGGAGGTAGTCGACGACAGCGTCCAGCATCGGCTGCACACCGCGGTTCTTGAACGCCGAGCCGCAGAGCACCGGGTAGATCTCGTTCGCGACGACCATCTTGCGGATCGCGCCCTTGATCTCGGCGATCGAGAGCTCCTCGCCGCCGAAGAACTTCTCGAGCAGCGCGTCGTCGGTCTCGGCGACGGTCTCGAGCAGGTGCTGGCGGTACTCCTCGGCCTTCTCCTGAAGGTCGGCGGGGATCTCCTGCACCTCGTACGAGGCGCCCATGGTCACGTCACCCTTGGAGTCACCGGGCCACACGAGCGCGCGCATCTCGATGAGGTCGACGACACCGATGAAGTCGCTCTCGGAGCCGATCGGAAGCTGCAGCACGAGCGGCTTGGCGCCCAGGCGGTTCACGATCGTGTCGACGGTGTAGTAGAAGTCGGCGCCCAGCTTGTCCATCTTGTTGACGAAGCAGATGCGGGGCACGTCGTACTTGTCGGCCTGACGCCAGACGGTCTCGGACTGGGGCTCGACGCCCTCCTTGCCGTCGAAGACGGCGACAGCGCCGTCGAGCACGCGCAGCGAGCGCTCGACCTCGACGGTGAAGTCCACGTGACCGGGGGTGTCGATGATGTTGATCTGGTTGTTGTTCCAGAAGCAGGTCACGGCGGCAGACGTGATCGTGATGCCGCGCTCCTTCTCCTGCTCCATCCAGTCCGTCGTCGACGCGCCGTCGTGGGTCTCGCCGAGCTTGTGGTTGACACCCGTGTAGAACAGGATGCGCTCGGTCGTGGTGGTCTTGCCGGCATCGATGTGCGCCATGATGCCGATGTTGCGGACCTTGCTCAGGTCGGTGAGCACTTCTTGTGCCACGGGGGTTCCTCCGGGATGGTTCAGGAACGAACAGAGAGTGGGAGCGGATGCCGCGGTGGCGGCATCCGCTCAGCCCTTTACCAGCGGTAGTGGGCGAAGGCGCGGTTCGACTCGGCCATCTTGTGGGTGTCTTCGCGGCGCTTGACCGCGGCACCCAGACCGTTCGACGCGTCGAGGATCTCGTTCTGCAGACGCTCGGTCATCGTCTTCTCACGACGGCCCTTGGCGTAGCTGACCAGCCAGCGCAGCGCGAGGGTGTTCGCACGGTGCGGCTTGACCTCGACGGGAACCTGGTAGGTCGAGCCGCCGACGCGGCGACTGCGGACCTCGAGGGTGGGGCGCACGTTGTCGAGCGCCTTCTTGAGGGTGGCGACGGCGTCCTGGCCGTTCTTCGCCTCGACACCGCGGAGGGCGCCGTAGACGATGGACTCGGCGAGCGACTTCTTGCCGTCGACGAGGATCTTGTTCACCAGCGAGGTGACGATCGGGGCGCCGTAGACCGGGTCGTTGACGACGGGGCGCTTGGGTGCGGGACCTTTACGAGGCATCTGACTCAGCCCTTCTTCGCGCCGTAGCGGGAACGAGCCTGCTTACGGTTCTTGACTGCCTGGGTGTCGAGCGCACCGCGGACGATCTTGTAGCGGACACCGGGGAGGTCCTTCACACGACCACCGCGGACGAGCACCAGCGAGTGCTCCTGGAGGTTGTGGCCCTCACCGGGGATGTAGGCGGTCACCTCGGTGCCGTTGCGCAGCTTCACACGAGCGACCTTGCGCATCGCCGAGTTCGGCTTCTTCGGGGTGGTGGTGTACACGCGGGTGCACACGCCGGCCTGCTGCGGGTTCGCCTTCAGGGCGGGCGCCTTGGTCTTGGTGACCTTGGGCGAGCGTCCCTTGCGAACCAACTGCTGAATAGTTGGCACGTTCTCTCCTCATAGTGCTGCACGGTGACAGCGTGATGGGTTTCACATCATGACCCACCGGCTCGACAGAGAAGTCGGGCTTTTGGTGTGATGGGTATGCCGTGGGGGCGAACCGACGGTGCCGGCGCCCTGCGTGCGCACAGTGATGCACACACCCGATCAAGTGTACGCGCCACGGGCGGCGGCGGTCAAATGAGCACCGGATGCTGTGCTACGGCGTGTCCGGGTCGAAGGGCGAGTCCAGTGCTTCGCTGAGCTCGGCCAGCATCGCCTCGATCTGCGGCTCGACGTACTGCGAGATCGCCGCCTGCACGTGCAGTCGGTGCCGCAGCAGCAGGCCGCAGATCTCTCGTCCGACCATGTTGGCGTACTCGTCAGCGAGCGCGACTTCCTGACGCAGCGCGGCCTTGGCCTCGTCGGAGAGCGGGGGCAGAGGCGGCAGCTGGGCAGCCGCCTCGTCGGCCAGGCCCGCGACGGTGAACAGGAACGGCGCGCCCGGAACGGGGTCGGGATCGAGCGGCATCCCCTCGTACTCGGGATCGAGACCGTCGGCCGGCCGGTAGGCGCGCGACCGGTTCCTCGCCGCCTGGTGGTCGAGCTCGGCCTGGAGCATCGGCAGGTTGCGCGCGGTGTACTCGGCGACGGCCTGGTCGACGATCGACTTGATCCGCGTCGAGAGCCCGTGCTGCACCCCGTGCGGCACGTTGCCGCCGATGCCGACGGCGGAGAGCACGGGAGAGCCGAGGCAGCGACGACAGGGCGCCACCCGGCCCCGGTGCGTGGCCGGAGCCCAGCGCGGCACCCAGCGCAGCCAGGCCTCGACGGCCTGGTCGACGAGGGATTCCAGCGACCTCTCCACGAATACAGAGTAGGGCCGGGATGCCCTCCAGGCGCGCTTTCCTGCCAGTGGCGGCGCGTCCGCCGTCACTCGTCGTCGTCGCGCTCCCACGGCCACCGCGGCGTGCCCGACCGCGAGCGGCGCAGCGCCACGGCGATCCATCCGGCGATCAGCGCGGCGACGATGATGACGACGCTGGAGCCGCGGACGACGATCTGCGATGCGGCTGCCGACGCGTGCGCGAGTCCGGAGCCCCCGGCCATGGCCGACAGCCAGACTGCCGCGAGATGCGCGAGCGCCGTGGCCAGCGCCACGAGGACCATCGCGCCGTAGGGCGGAAGCCGCCTTCGCAGCAGCGGTGCCAGCAGCAGCGCGAAGACGGCGATCGCGACCGCCATGCCCGCTACTCCCGGCCAGAGGGTGAGTCCCTCGACGGAGATGATGTCGACGTCGGCGAAGTACGACAGCATCCCCAGTCCGGGAATGGCGAAGGCGGCGAAGCAGACCCCGCCCACCACCCCGGCGAGAAACGCAGAGACCCCCTCCGGCACGGGGCCGCGGGGGTCTCTGAGGCTCATGCCGTCAGACTACGCTCATCGCAGTGCGGCAGGACCCGCTTCGAGCGTGCGCTCGTACTCCGCCTGCGCCTCGGCGTTGAGCGCCTTCTTCTTGGCTCCGCTGCGGGCGACCCAGGCGCCGAACCAGATCGTCAGCTCACGGGCGAAGATGAACGAGGCGATGGCCAGCGGTGCGAGCAGCTGCTCGTTCACCAGCTGGACCGACTCGGTGGCGGTGACACGCCAGAACGGCGCCTGGAAGAGCTGGCCGAGGATGTATCCGCCGTAGGTCGCGATGGCCACGAACAGGCCGAAGATGACCCACGTGCCCCAGCGAGCACGGTTGACGAAGGCGCCCAGCAGCCAGAACGACAGGAAGAACACGACGACCGGAACCCAGAACGACCACGTCATCAGCGTCTCGAGCGCGGCGGTGCCGACGTTCTCGAGGGTGACGTCGCCGCCCAGTGCGCCGAAGCCGAGGATCGCGGCGAGGTAGAGGATGGCGAAGGCGACCGTCGCCACCAGGCCGATGGCGCCGGCGGCGCCGCGGTTGCCCAGCTCGCGGGGCGGCTCGGGGGCCTGCACGAAGATCGGCTGCGGCGCCGCAGGGGGCGCCACCGGCTCGGCGGGCACGACCTGGGTCTCGGCGGCGGATGGGGAGTGGGGCGCATAGGCCGTATCGGCGACCGTCGGGTGGTGCTCGCGGTCGGCGTGGGTCGCGCGGTGCGCATCGGCGTCTGCGGACGCGGTGCCGGACACGGCGTGGTCTGCCGACGCCTCGCGGTGGGAATCGACGCGGTCGGCATCGGCGGCTGCGGCCTCAGCAGCGGCAGCATCGGCCACGTCTGCACGGCGGTCGGCGTCGGCTCGGGCATCGGCATCGGCATGGCGGTCGCGGTCGGCGTCGATGTGGCGGTCGGCGTCGGCCGGCTCGGATGCGCCGAAGGTACCCGGGTAGTCGCGCTCAGCAGCCGCGAACGCCTCCATGTCGGGGTCGGCGGGCTTCGCCTCGGCAGCCGGGTTCGACGCGTCCGCGCGAGCAGCGGCGGCGGCGTCGAGTCCCTCGTTGGCACGGCCGACGACGTCGTCCACGTCGTGGTGCTGCTCGTTCTTGGGAACTTCGGGGTCGCTCATGTGGTCGCCTCTCGTGATAGATGCACACCGAGGCTAGCGCCGCGCGTGATCCGCACGGCGCAGGCGTGCCGATGTGTCCCGGATATCGGGCGGCCGCCGTCTCAGGACTGACGCTGTCTCGGGCCTGTCGCTATCTCGGCACAGTCCCGTCGAGCAGCTGGCCGACCACGAACAGCAGCCCGGGGCCAGCCGGAAGCGACAGCCAGAGCAGAGCGGTCACGACACCTGCGCACAGCGCGCCGACGATCCAGCTGATCGCCAGATTGCGCCCTCCGACCCGTGCTGCCATATGCACACCGTACGCCCGGCACTCGCCCTGCTTCGGGACCCTCGGGTCGTGTCGCCGTCCGCTCCCCGCTGTCCTACTCCCAGCCGAGCCTCGCCGCCACGGCATCCGCCGCCGCGCTGGGGAACTGCGGCCAGCCGGGTTCGAGACGGCGCAGCATCCCGAACAGAGTCCTGGCCGCGTCCTCCTCGGGCGCGGCGAGCGCGTCCGCGATCTCGGCGGCCCAGTCCGGGAAGTCGTGCTCGAACCGCCGCACCGGGTCGATCGCGTCGCGCAGCGCGGTGGATCGCCCCGATTCGCGCCCTCGGATGGTTCGCACGAGCATCTGCACGGCCCATTGCCGGATGAACGACCCGCCGTTCAATCGCTCGCCGCGGCGCACCCGCCCGACCCCGATCAGCAGCTTCACGAGGACGATTCGCGCGTCGTTGGCCGGGTCGAACCGGTCGAGATCGTCCGCGCGGCGGCGCGCGGCGTCGAGCAGCATCGCCGTGGTGCCCGCCGCGTCGTCGACCACCACCGTCGCGTCGCCCGCGACAGCCCCGCCGAGTTCCGTGGCCTCGGAGAGCGCGAACTCGAACACGTGCCCGTCGTCGTACACGGCGACGAAGCCGATCTCGCCCTCCCGGGCGGTCAGCACGATCCGCTCCCGGTCCGGCAGCCAGGACAGGTCAGGCCGGACCTCGTGCCCGCGGCCCTGCTCGATGAGGGCGAAGAAGTCGTGATCCGACCACTCGTCGCGCCGGAACCGGGCCTGCTCGGAGGCCGATCCCAGCATCACCAGTCCGATCAGATCGTCGTGTCGCCGGACCCCGTCGGCGAGTCCGGCGCTGAGCGCCTCGAACCGCTCCGGTGCGGTCACGCGCGCGCCTCGCTCCGGTCAGCACCACGCGACGCGGCCGGCACGGCCACTCCGGGCAGTGCCCAGGCGGCGAAGGCGGGGCCATCCGCGGCGAGCGCCACTCCGTCATGCGTCACGGCCAGCGCCGCATCGCCGTACCGCCTCTCGGCCGACGACGCCCCCGCAACCGCGCCGGGAGCCAGCACGAGGTTTGCCCCGCCGCGGGTCGCCAGCACCAGCACGCTCTCGTCCTCACCCTCTCGCACGAACACGACGGTCTCGTCATCGACATGCAGCCAGCGCATTCCGCCGTCGCCGAGCACGGGGTGCGCGCGGCGCAGTCCCACCAGCGCCTGATAGGTCCTGAGCGTCTCAGCGGGAAGGGGATCGTCCTGCCGCGACCATGGCATCGGCGTGCGGCTGACCTCGCCGTCGGCGCCGGTGAGCCCGAACTCGTCGCCGGCGTAGACGACCGGCAGACCGGGCAGAGTCATCGACAGCCCCACGGCGACCTGCACGCTTCCCGGCGCCGCGTGCGTGGCGAAGCGGCCGGTGTCGTGCGTGTCGAGCGGCTGCATGTTGGCGATCCGGACCCGCCACGGGATGCCGGCCGTGAATCGCGTCACCGCGCCTGCGAACTCCGCTGCCGTGTACGACGGGATGCCGCCGATCGGCTGCCCGAAGAACCACGGCTCGGTGCGCTGCTCCCCCTCCGCCGTCAGATACGGCTCACGAGTCGGCGCGCTCAGCCATCCCCACAACGGGCGGGTGAACGAGGGATAGGTCATGGCTCCGTGCCATCCGTCGCCCTGCAGGTCGCTGGTGGCATCATTCGTGGATTCGGCGAGCAGGACGGCATCCGGGGCGACGCGCAGCATCGTCTCGCGCAGCAGCTGCCGCACCTCGGCGTTGAGATCGATGTCTCCGAGACGCCCGGTCATGTTCGCGACGTCGATGCGCCATCCGTCGATCGAGTAGGGCGGCTTCAGCCACTTCGCGACGACCGAGTCGTCCGCGGTGATGAACCGCTCGCGCAGCGCCGCGGAGGCCCAGTTGAACTTGGGCAGCGTGGGGGTCCCCAGCCACTTCTCGTAGTCGGTGTTGCTCTCGTCGGTGAAGTAGTAGAACGTCTCGGTGGCCGCTCCGGGACTGCCCAGGGCCTCCTGGAGCCACTCGTGGCGGTCTCCGGAGTGGTTGCTGGTGAGATCTCCGATCACCCGGATGCCGCGGGCGTGGCACTCCTCGATCAGGCGGATGTACGCGTCATCGCCGCCGAGCAGCGGATCGATCGAGTCGAAGCTCGCGGCGTCGTAGCGGTGGTTGGACCGGGCGGGGAACACCGGCGTCAAATACACGAGGTTCACCCCGAGCGACACCAGGTGGTCGAGGTGCTCGACGATGCCAGGCAGGTCGCCGCCGTAGAACTGCTGCGAGCGTCCGGGAAGCACGGGGTCGACGGGTTCGTTCCACGCGGCGGGGATCGCCCACTCCGGTGCCGGATGCTCATCGGCCTGAGCCGAGCGGGCGAACCGGTCCGGGAAGATCTGGTACATCACAGCCTCCCGCAGCCACGCGGGAGGCGCCGGGTGGGCGACGAGCGCGAAGTCCTCGGCATCCAGCGTCTCGAGTCGGTGGAGGCCGCTCTGGTTCAGCCACTCGACCCGGCCGTCCTCGTGAACCAGGACGAAGCGGTAGCCGTGTCGTCGGTTGCCGACGGTGACGGGCGCCTCCCACCAGTCCCAGCCGTCGCCGGAGCCGATGCGCACGGCATCCGTCCACACCGGCTCGTGATCGGGGTTGGAGCGCGTGCGCACGGCCGTCAGCGGGCCGTATCCGGCAGGGACGCGCAGCCGGACCGTGACGGTCTCTCCGAGCTGCGGTGCGTCGTTCGAGACGTACAGGGGCGAGCCGTCGTGATGAGGAAGCGGAAGCGACATGGGTGGGCCTTTCATGGGTGCGACGGTGCAACCCGTCGGAAGCGACGTGGTTGCACGGCCGGCTGCCATGACAGAGCCCTTGAGTTTTCAGTTCGAGAGGAATTCTCCCACGGGCGCGGCGCCCGCCGCCTGCTCTACTTCACGCTGCCGGCGGTGAGACCGCCGACGATGTACTTCTGCAGCGCGAGGAACAGTGCGACCGGCAGGATCGCGGCGAGCACCGCTCCGGCGGCGAACACGCTCCAGTTCTTCGAGAACTCGTCCGCCACGAATCGGTACAGACCGACCGCGAGGGTCTGCTTGTCGGGGTCGATGAGGATGACGCTCGCCAGCACGAACTCACTCGAGGTGCCGATGAAGCTGAGCAGGCCGACGACGGCGAGGATGGGCGCCACCAGGCGCAGGATGATCGTGAAGAAGATGCGGGCGTGACCGGCGCCGTCGATCTTCGCCGCCTCGTCGATGGATGCGGGGACGGTGTTGAAGAACCCGTACATGAGATAGGTGTTCGCGCCGAGTGCGCCACCCAGATAGACCATGATCAGGCCGATCTGCGTGTTCAGCCCGATGGCCGGGAAGATGTCGCTGATCGTCACCATGATCAGGAAGATGGCGACCATCGCCAGCATCTGCGGGAACATCTGCACGACGAGCAGCGAGGTGAGCGTGAAGCGTCGGCCCTTGAAGCGCATCCGCGAGAAGCTGTAGGCCGCCAGCGCTCCCAGCAGCACGGTCAGCACCGAAGTCGTCAGGCCGATGACCAGCGTGTTCATGAACCACGCACCGTACGGCTGCGACGGGTTCTGGAACAGCTGGATGTAGCTTCCGAAGTCCCAGCTGCTGAACAGCGAGTTGGCGGTGAGCAGGGTTCCGCCGGGATTCAGCGAGGCACTGAACACGTACAGCAGCGGGAACAGGGCGAACACGGTGGCGACGATGCCGACCAGGTGGCGCCAGCCCGTCTCGCGGAAGTACTTCCTGAACGGTCGGCGCGGTTCGGGGCTGTCGCCGCGCACGCCGGCTCCGGTGACGATCGTGCTCGTGCTCGTGGACGGCGGGGTGATCTGCGTGGTGCTCATGTCAGTTCAGATCCTCCAGGGCCTTGGTCCGCCGGAAGGCGATGACCGAGATGGTTGCGACGAGGATGAAGATGATGATCGAGAAGGCGCTGGCGAGTCCGTAGTCGGAGGTGGATCCGACGAACGCGACCTTGTACACCATGGTGATCAGGATGTCTGTGGCGCCGACGTTCACCCCGGCGGTGACATCTCGAGGACCGCCGCCGGTCAGCATGTAGATGAGGCTGAAGTTGTTGAAGTTGAACGCGAACGACGAGATCAGCAGCGGGGCGACCGCGACCAGGAGCAGCGGCAGCTTGATGGAGCGGAAGATCTGCCAGGCGCTCGCTCCGTCGACGCGTGCGGCCTCCTGCACGTCATCCGGGATCGACTGCAGCGCTCCCGTGCAGATCAGGAACATGTAGGGGAAGCCCAGCCACAGGTTGACGAGGATGATGCTGGCCTTCGCCAGCCACTCGTTCGTGAGCCACGGGATGTCGGCGCCGCCGAACACCACCACGTTCAGGAACCCGAACTCCTGGTTCATCATGCCGGCCCAGACGAGCGCGGACAGGAAACCGGGGAAGGCGTAGGGCAGGATCATCAGCACCCGGTAGTACTTCTTCGACTTCATGCGCGGGTCGTTGAACACGATCGCGAGGAAGAGGCCGAGCGCGAAGCACGTGAGCACCGACAGGATGGCGAAGGCGAAGGTCCACACGAGCACCTGCAGGAAAGGCCCGCGGATGGACTGCTCTGCGAATGCGCGCGCGAAGTTGTCGAAGCCGACGTTGATCTGCCATCCGGGCGTGAGCTCGGTGCCGTCATCCGCCGTGAATGCGCCTGTGCCGATGTCGCGATAGACGACCCCGCTGCTCGTGTCGGTCATCGTGCCGACGTTCTCGTCGTAGACGAGCCTGGAGGTGTAGACATAGGCCGACGAGCCGTCCGGCGTGCGCAGCACGCCGTCATTGGGGTCGTCGCTGAGCGGAACCGCCATGTCTGCGATCTGCTCCTGCTTCGCGACGATGTCGCCGAACTTCAGGGTGGTGTAGCCGGCGACGCCGACGGCCTCGCCGCCGTCCATCTCGGCTCCGGAGACCTCTTCGAGCGGGCGGTCCTGACCGCCGATGCTCACGTCGCCGTCGGGGTCTGTGACGAGGAACGACAGCTCGCCCAGCTGGTCGAGAACGGTGAGCCGGTAGGCCGGCGAATCGGGCACCCGCTCCTGCGCCGACAGCATGAGAGCGTTGACGGCGCTGTCCTTATCGGAGTTGTGGCCGGTGCCGTAGTTCGTGAATGCGACGTAGCCGGTGTAGAGGGCGGCGAAGACCTGGAAGATGAAGAGGAACACCAGGCCGGGCATCAGATACTTGCCCGGGAGGCGCCCGCGCCCCATGTACACCCAGACAGCGAGCAGCGCCGCCGCGACCACGACGACGGCGGGCACCCACAGGTCGGTGCGCAGGAGCACGAAGGCGGCGAAGACCGCGAGGGCGAGGATCAGTCCGAGCAGGACGATCTTCATGAGCACCAGCCCCCAGCCGCCGGCGGCGGCCTCGGCGATGCGGGCGGCGCGGCGCTGGCGCGCCGTCCGGGGAGCGACGACCCCGTGCTCGGGGTCCTGGGTGATCGTCATAATCCGTCCTCGTCGAGAATCGTCGATGCAGGGACGGGGACGGCATCCGTCGCGGGATGCCGTCCCCGTCGACTGATCACTTGCTGATGGCGCCCTGGATGTCGGCGGTCATCTTCTCCCAGAGAGCGGTCGGGTCGCCGCCCTTGTTGTTGATGAGGGCAGCCTCGGTGACGCCCCAGAACTGCCAGACCGAACCCATCTCGGGGATGCTCGGCATCGGCACGGCATTGGCGCCGACCTCGCCGAAGCCGGCGGTGATCGGGTCGTCCTTCACGGCGGACTCGAACGCGGCGGTCAGGGCGGGTGCGCGTCCTCCGACCTCGTAGAGCGCGGTCTGCACCTTCTCGGAGCCGACGTAGTTGAGCAGGAACTCGTTCGCGGCGAGCTTGTTCTTGCTCTCGGCGCTCAGGAAGAAGCCCTGCACGCCGGCGAACGGCTGCGCGTCCTCGCCACCGGCCGACGGGATCGGGTCGATCGCGATGTTCAGCCCCTTCTCGGTGGCTGCCGGAGCGTTCCACGGACCGGTGAGGAAGAACGGGGACTTGCCCGCGAGGAAGTTCTCCTTGGCCAGGTCACCGGTGATGTTGGTGTTGAACACCCCGGCCTTGCCCTGCTCGGCCAGCCATGAGGCGAACTTCTTGCCGCCGTCGTTGCCGACCTGCAGGTCTTCGGCGTTGTAGCTGCCGTCGGAGTTCTGTCCGAAGACGGGGGCGCCGAAGGAGGTCTGGAACGGGTACAGGTGGTACGGGTCGGACTGCTCAGGGTCGAGACCGACGAGGAAGGGGAACTCCGTGCCTGCCGCCTTGCCCTTCGCGATCATGTCGTCGAAGTCGGTGGGCGCCTCGGAGACCAGGTCGGTGTTGCGCATGAGGCCGATGTTCTCGATGGCGTACGGCACGCCGTAGAGCTGCCCGTCGTAGCTGAACGCGTCGCGGGCGATCTGCTGGAACTCCTCGGCGCGGTCGCCCAGTTCGACGGGGGCGACGACGCCGTTGCTGACGAGGATGCCGAGCCAGTCGTGGGCGCCGACGACGACGTCCGGACCCTTGCCCGTGGGCGCCTGCTGCACCAACTGGTCGCGGATCTCGCCGAACTCCTTCTGCACGAACGCCACCTTCACGCCCGTGTCATCGGTGAACTCCGCCGCCGCCTCCTTCATGACGTCCGCGCGGTCGGCGTCGACCCACACGGTGATCTGGCCCGAGAGCTCGGCGCTGTCACCGGAGTTGTCGTCGCCGGCGGGAGTGGATGATGAGCAGCCGGCCAGGGCCAGTGCGGAAGTTGCGGCGAGTGCGCCGAACGCGAGGATGCTCCTCTTTGTCACCTTCATTGGTGCGTGCCTCTCTGGATGCGGGTGGCCTGCGGAAACTGCAAGCGCTTACAGTATGCATCCCTCCCAGGACGGTGCGCAATGGGCGAGATCACCGAGACCAACATGTGATCCACACTCACTCCCTGGCGCTGCCATGGAAACGCTTTCAAGCTCGCCCTCTATTGCACGTCTGCCGCACATCGTCAAGGCGCAAGACGATCGGGCGCACGACACCTAGCGTGAGCAGGGTCACGGCGTCCCGAGCCGTGCCGGATTGCGGAGTTGCGATGGACACGATCGACGACGAGGCCACTGCTCCCCTCCTCGACGGCCGATACCGACTCGACGGCTGCGTGGGCAGGGGCGGAACCTCGATGGTGTACCGCGCCAACGACACCCTGCTGCGCCGCACGGTCGCGATCAAGCTGCTGCGCGCCGACGACGAGATGCCCCTGGAGTCCGAGCGGGTGCACAGTGAGACCGCGCTGCTGGCATCCCTCTCCCATCCTTCCCTCGTCGCCCTTTACGACGCGAGCCTCGACCTGCCCCACCCTCGCTACCTGGTGATGGAGTTCATCGACGGGCCGACGCTCGCCACCCGTCTCCTGCAGGGCCCCCTCAGTCGGCGCGAGACGGCCGCGATCGGTCGCGACCTCGCGGACGCGCTGCGGGTCGTGCACCGGCGCGGCATCGTGCACCGGGATGTCAAACCGTCGAACGTGCTGCTGGCGCGCTCCGACGCGAACGACGGCTGGACGGCGAAGCTCACCGACTTCGGCATCGCCTTCCACCCCGACGAGGCGCGACGCACCTCACCGGGGATCGCCATCGGCACGGCCGCGTACATGGCACCCGAGCAGGTGCGGGCCGATCCGATCACCCCTGCCGCCGACATCTACTCCCTCGGCCTGGTGCTGCTCGAATCGCTCACGGGTGAGCCGGCCTTCCCGCGCACCCGCGACGTGCAGACCGCGCTCGCGCGTCTGGTCAGCGAGCCGAGCATCCCGGATGAACTCGGCGTCGAGTGGGTGCGGCTGCTGCGTCGGATGACCCACAGCGAGCCAGACCAGCGCCCGACAGCCGCCGAGGTGGTGCACGAGGTGTCGATCATGTCGACGGATGCCCGTGATGACACCGCCGGAGTGACGACCGCCCCCACTGCGGTGACGAAGGCGCTGCCGGCGGTCGCCATCGCGACCCCGGTGGCGCCGAAGATCGCGTCGGCGACCACGCCCGATGTGCAGGAGCGTCGCCCGATGCGCCGTCGGACGATGGGACTGTTCGCCGCTTCTGCCGCCGCGGCCGCCGTGCTCGTCGGCGGATGGATGGCCTGGCCGGCCGGCTCCGACCCGACGCCGACCGTCACCCCCGCGCAGGTCGCGGAGACGCCAGCCGCTCCGGATGCCGAGCAGCCGGTCACCACGCCGATCGCCGAGACACCGGTCGAGCCCGTCGAGCCGGCTCAACCGGCTCAACCGGCTCAGACCGAGGTGAAGACCGCGGGCAGCACGGTGGCGGAGAACGCGAGCGGGAATCCGAACGCGGGCCCGGGGAACAACTCGGGAAGCTCGCCGCAGACGAACTCCGGCAAGGCCGCGGGCAAGAGCGACTCCTCGCAGGGCAAAGGAAAAGGCAAGTGATGCGGAGCCCCCGGCTGTGGGGGGCAACGCTCTATGGTGGTAGTCATGGCTGACTCTTCGTTCGACATCGTCTCCAAGGTTGATCACCAGGAGGCCGACAACGCTCTCAACCAGGCACGCAAGGAGATCGAGCAGCGCTACGACTTCAAGGGCACCGGCGCCTCGATCTCGTGGAGCGGCGAGCAGATCGTGATCGTCGCGAACTCCGAGGAGCGCGTGAACGCCGTGCTCGACGTGTTCCAGTCGAAGCTGATCAAGCGCGGCATCTCTCTGAAGAGCCTCGAGTCGGGTGAGCCGGTCGCGAGCGGCAAGGAGTACCGCCTCACGTCGAGCCTGAAGGACGGCATCTCGAGTGAGAACGCGAAGAAGATCGGCAAGATCATCCGCGACGAGGGCCCCAAGGGCGTGAAGAGCCAGATCCAGGGCGACGAGCTGCGCGTGCAGTCGAAGAGCCGCGACGACCTGCAGGCTGTGATCGCCCTGCTCAAGAGCAGCGACCTCGACATCGACCTGCAGTTCATCAACTACCGCTGACACGCTCCTGTCTCAGCCGAGAGCCGCGCTCACCGGGTGAGCGCGGCTCTTGTGCTCCCTCCCCCTGACGAGCGCCGTGCGCGTCGCCTGACGGTCGCGTCGCGACGGCGCGGACAGCGCCGCCGGAACCATGTCGGACCCGCTGAGTAGAATGCCGGTGTATGGGTTGTATGGGGCAGCCCGGGGACGCCGTGAGGCGTATTGGGGAGAGATACATGGTCGACGTCGAACGACCGCCGAGGGTCGATATCGCGGCAAGGAAGCAGCTTCTCGCCGAGGGTCTGTTCCATCTGATCGGTGAGCGCATCGTGAGCGGCGAGCTCGCCCCGGGGGCGCGGATCCGCGACAGCGAGCTGGCCGCCGAGCTGTCGGTGTCGCGCACGCCCGTGCGCGAGGCGCTGCAACGGCTCGAGCGCATCGGCCTGGTCATGATGTATCCGAGCAGATACACCGAGGTGTCGTCGGTCACGCCAGATCAGGTCGAGACGGCGCACATCTTCGCCGGTCTGCAGGCGAGTCTCATCGTGCGCCTCGCCTGCCCGCGTCTCAAGCCCGGCGAGGTGAAGACGGTCGGCCGGCTCATCCGCGCCGTGGCCGCCGACGTGTCGGATCCGGTCTCGACCTCGAGCGCACGGCGCGCCGTGATCGAGTACCTGGCCGCCCGCACGGACAACGCCCTGCAGCAGGCGGTGATCGACGAGGCCAGCCTCGCCCTCGCACGTGCGCTGAAGACGCACGAGGTGCCGGTCGAACGACGCCCGTCGGTGATCAGCGCGTGCGCAGAGCTGGAGGACGCGCTGCAACGGGGCGAAGCGGATGCCGCCGAGCAGGCGTGTCGGCGGATGTACTGGCTCGTCTGAGCGCGGCGTCGGCGTGCGCCCACCCGCGCACCCAGCGGTCGAGGCGCGCGTACGCGTCGGCGCGCGCGTCTGGGCGCGACAGGAAGACGTCGTGCAGTGCGCCATCGATCCGCTCGACGGTCACCGAGGGACCGAGCTTGAGCGCGGCTCGGGCGATGTCGTCGACCACGAGCACGCTGTCCGCCGACGTCAGCTCATCGGACCATCGGGTGGGCAGCGCCGACCGCGCCGAGAGGAGCACGCAGATCGGCGCCTCGATGTTCAGGCCCCGTGACACGGCGGCGTGCCCGGCGAGCACCGCCCGCAGCCAGGCGGCGTGCACGGTCATCGCCTGCTCCGGCCGCCACAGCGGATTCACCTCGACCGGATCGTCCGGATCCGCCACTTCGCGCTGCGCCCTCGTGTAGAAGCCGAGGTCGACCTGAGGCGCCGCCTCCATCGGACGCAGCCGGGCCTGCAGCTCGACCACCGGGGTGATCGCCGCGCGAGCAGCGCCGAGCTGGAACTCCAGCCACGGCGCATTGAGCACGACGGCGTCGACCTGACCCGGATGACGCGATGCCCACAGGCTGAGGATGAGCCCTCCTGTGGAGTGACCGAGCAGCACGAGACGCCGGCCACCGGCATCCCCCCTCGCCTCGAGCGCGGCCGCGATGTCGGCGTCGTACTCGTCGAGATCCGTCACGTATCCCGGTGTCTGCCCGGGGCGCAGGCTGCGACCGTACTTGCGCAGGTCGAGAGCGAAAAACCGGGCACCGCGATCGTTCCAGAACCGCGCGAGCCGCTTCTGGAAGAAGTAGTCCGACCACCCGTGCACGTAGAGCACGTCGACGTCGGCCAGCGGACGGCGGTCGCCACCCGGCCGCCACCACGGGACGGGACGGGGCAGAGCGCGCACGACGGTCGCGACGATCTCCCCCTCGACGTCCTCTCCCAGCGGGAGGGTGAGCTGCTGGAAGCCCTCACCGAGCACATCGGGAACCCAGTCGGCCATGCCTTCAACCTACCGGGCGCGGAGATCTCACTCCCCGCGCGAGACGCGCACCATCTCGTCGCGCGGCACGAGCTTCACCCGTGCACGCTCGTGCGGCGCGCCGAGCTCGATCTCGTGCGCGTCGAGACGGTGCCAGCCCTCGAGGTCGGTCCATGCCACGCCGCGCTCGGCGAGCAGTGCCGGGATCGCCTCGTCGGACGGATCCTCGGGCTGCCACCACGAGCCCTGGTCGTTGATCAGATGCCGCACCGTCTCCATGGCATCCGACTTGGTGTGGCCGATCAGGCCGACCGGCCCGCGCTTGATCCAGCCTGTCGCGTAGATGCCGGGCACGCGCTGGTTCGACTTCGTCTCGAGCACCTGTCCCTCGCGGTTGGGGATCACGCCGTGCTTCTTGTCGAACGGCACTCCGGGCAGCGGCGAGCCGAAGTACCCGATCGCGCGGTAGAGCGCCTGCATCGGCACCTCGCGCATCTCGCCGGTGCCGACCGCACCGCCGGCGCCGTCGGACGTCGTGCGCTCGTAGACGAGCGCCGCGACGCGGCCGTTCTCGTCCTTCCTGACCTCGACCGGGCGAGCCCAGAAGTGCAGGTGCAGGCGACGGGATGCCGTGCCACCCGCGTTGTTCACCGAGTCGAGCTTGCGCCACGACTGCATGATGCGATCCATCACCATGACCTGCTTGTTGCTGGTGACGGCCTGGCGTGACGCCTCGTCGTAGTCGAAGTCCTCGTCGTACACGACCATGTCGACATCGCGCAGCTCCCCCAGCTCGCGCAGCTCGAGCGGCGTGAACTTCACCTGGGCCGGGCCGCGGCGACCGAACACGTGCACGTCCGTGATGCGGCTGGCCTTCAGACCCTGGTAGACGTTGTCGGGCACCTCGGTGACGAGCAGATCGTCAGCGTGCTTGGCGAGCATGCGCGCGACGTCGAGCGCGACGTTGCCGTTGCCGATGACGCCGACCGACTCGGCATCCAGACTCCACTCGCGGGGCACATCCGGATGCCCGTCGAACCAGCTCACGTACTCGGCCGCGCCGAACGAGTGGTCGGCGTCGATGCCCGGGATGTCGAGCGACGAATCGCGCACGGCGCCGGTGGCGAAGATCACCGCGTTGTAGTGGCGCTTGAGGTCGTCGATGGTGATGTCGGTACCGAAGCGCACGTTGCCGAACAGGCGGATGTCACCGCGGTCGAGCACGTCGCGCAGCGCCGTGATGATGCCCTTGATGCGCGGGTGATCGGGGGCGACGCCGTAGCGGACCAGACCGTAGGGCGCGGGCAGCTGCTCGAACAGGTCGATGGAGACATCGAACTTGCGCTCGGCCTTGAGCAGGAGGTCGGCGGCGTAGATGCCTGCCGGTCCCGCCCCGACGATGGCCAGCTTGAGCTTCGTCATGGGGTTCCTTCCGTCAGCTGCTGCGATCAGCGAGAGTCTCCGCGAACCGGGTCAGCGCGTCGCGCACGGTGCCCTTGGGCAGTGGCGCGAGCGCGGCGACGGCGTCGGCCGTCCAGGTGCGGGCGAGAGTCAGAGTCTGTGCAGTGGCATCGTTGTCACGCAGCTCGGCGAGCGGTCCGTCGAGCACCGACGAGTCTGCACCCTCGGCGATGCGGGCGACGCCCTCATCGATACGGCGGGCGAGGTCGACGTCGTCGGGTGCGGTGCTCGTCTTGAGCAGCAGCGACGGCATGGTCGGCACACCGGCGCGCAGGTCGGTGCCCGGCACCTTGCCGGTCTCCTCTGCGTCGGCCGAGAGGTCGAGCACGTCGTCGAGCAGCTGGAAGGCGACACCCACCTTCTCGCCGTAGACGCGCAGCGGCTCTTCGAACTCGGCCGGGGCGTTCGAGAAGATCGCACCGCCCTGTGTCGCCGCGGCGATCAGCGAGCCGGTCTTGTCGGCCAGAACCTGGATGTAGAAGTCGATCGGGTCATCACCGGGCTGCGCGCCGACGGTCTCGCGAAGCTGGCCGAGCACGAGCCGCTCGAACGTGTCGGCCTGCAGGCGCATCGCGCGATCGCCGTACCGCGACATGATCTGACTCGCCCGCGAGAACAGGATGTCGCCGGTGAGGATGGCGACGTTGTTGCCCCAGACCGCGTGCGCTGCGGGGACGCCGCGGCGGGTGTCGGCGCCGTCCATCACGTCGTCGTGGTACAGCGAGCCGAGGTGGGTGAGCTCGAGCGCCTTGGCGACGTCGATGACCGCGGCGGTGCCGCCGTCGCCGAGCTGGGCGGTGAGCAGGGTGAGCACCGGCCGGATGCGCTTGCCGCCGGCCTCGTAGAGGTAGCGGGCCGCGGCATCCGCGATGGAATCAGCCACCTTGACCTCTTCGGCGATGCCCGCCTCGACCAGGTCGAGACCGGCCTCGATGCGCGAGGCGACCCGCCGCGCACCGGGGCCGAGGAAGATGCGGTCGCTGAAGCCGAGTCGGCTCGCCAGTCGCGTGCCCGGGGTCGCGGGGCCTGAAGTCACGTAGTCAACCCTACCTTCGCCACAGAGGACGACGGCACGACGGGCGCCCAGAAGCCGCTCACGCGAGCGCGTCGACGAGCGGCCGGAATTTCACGCGCGTCTCCAGCAGCTCCGACTCCGGCTCGCTGCCCGCGACGATGCCCGCGCCGGCGTACGCCGTGACGCGCCTCGCGCCGGATGCCGCACCGGGCACGTCGCCGAACTGCGCGCAGCGCAGCGCGATCGCCCACTCGCCGTCCCCGGCTGCGTCGATCCAGCCCATCGGCCCGGCGTAGCGCCCCCTGTCGAAGGGCTCGATGCGCCGGATCGCGGCGATCGCGGCATCCGTCGGCGTGCCCGCGACAGCGGCGGTGGGATGCATCGCCCCGACCAGATCGAGCGATGAGGCGCCGTCGCTGAGTCGCCCCGCGACGTCGGTCGCGAGGTGGAAGAGATTGGGCAGCTCGAGCACGAACGGCTCGGTGTCGGCGTCGAGCGCACTGGTATGCGGGCCGAGTGCGGCGAGAACGCTGTGCACGGCGTACCGGTGCTCGTCGAGGTCCTTCCCGCTCGCGGCGAGCGCGGCGGACGCCGCGTGGTCCTCGGACGGGTCGGCCCCGCGGCCTGCCGTGCCGGCCAGCACGCGCGCGGTGACCACCCGCTCGCGTGCGGTGACGAGGGTCTCGGGGCTCGCGCCGATGAGGCCGTCGACGGCGAATGTCCACGTGTCGGGGTACCCGATCGCCAGCGCACGCACGAGGCGGCGCAGGTCGGCGTCGCCGGGGACGGTGCCCGTCAGGTCGCGTGCGAGCACGACCTTGCTGTACGCGCCGGCGGCGATCTCGTCGAGCGCGCCGCGCACGGCATCCTGATACCCCTGCGGAGTCTGGGCGCCGGGTCCCACGCGACCGGCCCAGTGCGGACCGAGGACGACCGGGGCGGGGAGCGGGGCGAAGCCGGCATCGGATGCCGGACGGATGCGGGTGATCCAGCTGCGTCCGTCACGCAGCCCGATCACCGTCTGCGGCACGAGCAGCACGCTGTCGGACGACGAGTCCTCATCGAAGGCCAGCGCGCCGAAGCCGACCAGCCCGGTGCCCGGCAGGCGCACCTCGTCGTCGATGTCGGCCAGCGCGGTGATCTCGCGCCAGGCGTCGGCGATGACCTCGCTGCGCTTGCGGCCGCTGCCCGCGGGAGCGCGGACGACCGCGGCGATCCCGTCGCCGGCGGCCACGATGCCCTCGCCACGGCGCAGCCAGACGAGAGGCCGGACGGCGGAGGTGTGCGCCAGCAGATCCCCGACGGGTGGGATCTCGCGGGTCTCGGCGACCAGGCGGATGCTGCTCACCCGTACAGCCTATCCGCGCGGCGGGGGCGCGGGATCGGCGCGGCGGGCGTCACATTCCCCGTTTCGTCACGGGATGCGGGGGGTCAGCGGTCGAGGCCGAGGGCGATGAGGCGGTCGAGCCACGGGTCGGCGGTGGCGTCGTCGAAGGGAGCCAGCTGCGCGCGCACCTGCTGCTCCAGTTCGAGGGCGCGACCCTCGAGGTGGTCGATGACCTCGGCCGGGTATCCGTAGCGGATGCTGTGCTCGGCCCACTCATCGCGGTCGTCGACGTAGGTGCCCTGCTCGTTCAGGCGCCGCACGACGTCGAGGTCCATGTCGATCGCGGTCGACACCGGCGGGTCGTCTGTCCAGCGCAGGTCCCACGCGAGGTCGATGTAGACGCGCAGGCCGCGCGGGTGCCCGCGGTGCACGGTGAGCGCGAAGTCGGTGTGGTCGCGCGGCACGAGCGTGACGTTGGGCGACTCGGCGACGAAGTCGGCACCGGGCCGGTGGCTGCGCCAGCCGACCGGCTGGCCGACCCAGTCGCCCCACCCGTCGGCCCCCAGGTAGACGACGTGGTTGTTCCAGTGCGGCGACCCGTCCCACTTGCGCCAGGTCATGGCCATCGGCGTGCCGGGTGCGGGGCGGTTCGCGATCACGCGGCGAGTCTATGGGCGAGTGCGCGCTTTAGGATCGAAGCATGCAGCCGAACCGCGCCGATCTCGGCAAGAACCCCTCCCGTGTCAGCGGCATGTTCGACCAGGTCGCGAAGGGGTACGACCGCACGAACACGGTCATGACCCTCGGCAACGACGCCCTGTGGCGGGCGGCGACGACGCGTGCGGTCGCGCCGAGGCGCGGGGAACGGATCCTCGATCTGGCCGCCGGCACGGCATCCTCCTCCGCCTCCCTCGCCGCCGGCGGAGCGCAGGTCGTCGCCGCCGACTTCTCCCCGGGGATGCTGGCCGAGGGCCGCCGCAGGCACGGGCACCTGCACAACATCACCTTCATCGAGGCGGATGCCACGGACCTGCCCTTCGGCGACGAGGAGTTCGACGCGGTCACCATGTCGTACGGCCTGCGCAACGTGCAGGAGCCGAAGAAGGCGCTGCGCGAGCTGCTGCGCGTCACGAAACCCGGCGGCCGCATGGTGATCAACGAGTTCTCGACCCCTCCCGGGCGCTTCTTCCGCGGGTTCTACCGCTTCTACAACGCACAGGTGCTGCCGCGCATCGCGCGTCTGGCCGGCACCAACGGCGACGCCTACGACTACCTGAACGAGTCGATCCGCGACTGGCCCGACCAGCGCACCCTGGCGGGATGGATCCGCGAGGCGGGCTGGACGGATGTCGAGTACCGCAACCTGTCGTTCGGCATCGTCGCCCTGCACCGCGCCCGCAAGCCCCAGGCCTGAGCCTCCGGCTCAGCTGGCGGCGAGTCGCTTCTTCTCCGCCTCGACGTCGTAGTCGGCGGGCGGCCACTGCGGGTCGATGTCCTCCAGGGCGTCGATGAGCAGCTCCTGCACCGCGAGGCGCGCGTACCACTTGCGGTCCGCGGGCACGACGTACCACGGCGCCTCCGGTGTCGAGGTGCGGTCGAACACGGTCTGATAGGCGTCCATGTAGTCGTCCCAGAGCATCCGCTCGTCGACGTCTCCGGGGTTGTACTTCCAGTGCTTGTCGTGGCGTTCCAGCCGCTCCATCAGCCGCTCCTTCTGCTCGTCGCGCGAGATGTGCAGCATGACCTTGACGATGCGGGTTCCGGATGCCGCGACGCGGCGTTCGAAATCGACGATCGCGTCGTACCGGCGCTCGATCTCGGACTCGTCGGCCAGAGCGCGCACGCGACCGATCAGCACGTCCTCGTAGTGCGAGCGGTCGAAGACGCCGATCATCCCCGGCCGCGGCAGCCGCTTCTCGACGCGCCACAGGAAGTCGTGCGCGAGCTCCTGCTCGGTGGGCGCCTTGAACGCCGCGAAGTCGACGCCCTGTGGATCGACTCCGCCGACGACGTGACGCACGATCCCGCCCTTGCCGGCGGTGTCCATCGCCTGCAGCACGAGCAGCACCGCGTCGTGCCCGTCGCCCACGCGGCTGGCTGCGAACAGGCGCTCCTGCAGCTCGTCGAGTCGCTGCTCGCGTTCCTCGAGCAGCGCGGTGCCGCTGCTCTTGTCACCGTCGAAGCCGGGGTGCGCGTCGGCGTCGACGTCGGCGAGCGAGAATCCCTCTCGCACTCTGAGCAGCTCTGCCGGTTCGGTCGTCCACGTGTGCGTCGCCATGCAGACATCATGCCCCTGGAACGGTAATGTCGGCGCCCTGGTTCACAATCGGATGCATGGACACCGTTCTCGTCGTCGTCATCGCGGTGATCGCCGCCGCCCTCGCTGGAGCGCTCGGATTCGCGGTCGGCGCTCAGCGCGGCCGGTCGGCCGATGCCGACCAGCGTGCCGAGGCCGCTGCGGCGGTGCTGCGCGTCGCCGCCCTCGAGCGGGAGGCCGAGGCGCTGCGCGCCGAGACCGCCGCCCGGGTGCAGGACGAGCGGGCGCTGGCCGACCGTCGCGTGGCCGAGGGCAGGGAGCTGGCTGAGACCGCGCTGGCGGATGCCCGACGCGAGGCGCAGGAGCGGCTCGCGCACGAGCGTGCCGAGCATGCCCGTCGCCTGGCCGAGGTGCGCGACGAAGCCGACGCGGACGTGCTCGCGGAGCGTCTACGCGCGGCGGAGCGCCTTGACGAGCTGAAAGCCGATCAGAAGCGCCTCGCCGACGAGTTCGACGCGCTCAGCCGCAGGGCGCTGGAGGCCAACACGAAGGCGTTCCTGCAGCAGGCCGAGGAGCGGCTCAAGCGCAGCCAGAGCGAAGGTGCCGCCGAGCTGCAGAAGCGACAGGATGCCGTGCAGCAGCTCATCGAGCCGATCCAGAAGACGCTCGACACCGTGAAGTCGGAGATGACGACCGCCGAGAAGGCACGGCTGGAGGCGCACGCCGCGCTCGCCGAGCAGCTGCAGATGATGCGCCAGTCGTCGGAGACGCTCGGCTCCGAGACCCGCAATCTCGTCAACGCGCTGCGCGCGCCGCAGG
This sequence comes from Microbacterium sp. AR7-10, assembly GCF_001878835.1. Lineage (NCBI taxonomy): Bacteria > Bacillati > Actinomycetota > Actinomycetes > Micrococcales > Microbacteriaceae > Microbacterium > Microbacterium sp. AR7-10. The sequence continues at coordinate 39,292 of NZ_MJIR01000001.1, forward strand.
TGCGAGGCCGCTGGGGCGAGCTGCAGCTGCGACGCGTGGTCGAGGCCTCGGGCATGGTGAACCACGTCGACTTCGACGAGCAGCTGCACCATTCGACCGACGACGGTGCCCTGCGCCCCGACCTCGTGGTGCACCTTGCCGGCGACAAGCGCGTCGTCGTCGACTCGAAGGTCGCGTTCAGCGGGTATCTCGAGGCGATGGAGGCCACCGACGACACCGTCCGCACACAGCGCCTGCAGGCCCACGCGCGTCATCTGCGCAAACACATCGACGACCTGAGCACCAAGCAGTACTGGGATGTCGTGGCCGGGTCTCCCGAGTTCGTCGTGATGTTCGTGCCCGCCGAGCCGTTCCTGGCTGCCGCCCTCGATCAGGACGCCACGCTCTACGAGTACGCCTTCGAGCGGAACGTCGTGATCGCGACGCCGTCGACGCTCATCGCCCTGCTGCGCACCGTGGGGCACGCGTGGCGGCAGGACCAGCTGGCCCAGGAGGCGCAGCAGATCTTCACGGTGGGCAAAGAGCTGCACAAGCGGCTCGGCACCCTCGGTCAGCATCTGGCGAAGCTGGGCCGCAGTCTCAACTCGACAGTCGACGCGTACAACCGGTTCGCCGGGTCCCTCGACCGCAACGTCGTCACGCAGGCCCGCCGCTTCAGCGCCCTGCAGGGGCTCGACGACGTGCTCACCGAGACGCAGCCGGTGGAGGCCCAGGCGGTCGCTCCGCAGAAGAGCGACCTGTACGAGATCGAGGCGGCCGGCGCAGACGCTTCCGACGAGCGCTTCGCGAGCGCCGACCTGGGCGAGATCGCGCAGCGCCTGGACTGACCAGGCACTGGCCGGCGTGGTCCGCGCCGCAGCCGTCGGGCTCAGCGCTCGAGCGGCACCTCGATGATCTGCGGTCCTGTGATGGCGGAGGTCAGCGTCTGATCGAGCGCGGAGCGCGTCGTCACCCGCTCGTACTGCCACCCGTAGGCGGTGGCGAGCTCGGCCAGCTGCGCCCGGTGCGGCGTGTAGAACGCGCGATCGAGGTCGTCCTGCGCTGCGGATGCGGCGACCTCGAGCCCGTCGAAGATCGTGCCGCCCCCGTCGTTGCCGACGATCACCTGGATGCGCGGCGCCGGCTCGTCGCCCGGCAGCAGCAGCGCGCCGACATCGTGCAGGAAGGCGAGGTCGCCGAGCAGCACCCGGGTCACGCCCGGTGCCCCATCGGCCTGGCTGGCCAGGGCGATGCCGATGCTCGTCGCGACCGTGCCGTCGATGCCCGCCAGCCCCCGGTTCGCGTGCACCGGAACCTTCTTGCCGCCGAGCACCTGATCCGCCACGCGCACGAGACGCGACGACCCGAACACGAGCCGATCGTGCGGCCAGGTGGCGCGCCAGACGGCATCCACCAGGATCTGCCGGTCGACGCGCTTGCGCACCGCATCGAGCTCGGCGCGCACCGCGTCGAGGCGTTCGGCGCTG
>NZ_MJIR01000002.1:0-71817 GCF_001878835.1 Microbacterium sp. AR7-10
TAAGAGACAGAGCCGATGCCGGCGGCCGCTCCGGCTGCCTCATCAGCTCCGGTGGTCGCTCCGATCGCATCGGACGCCGCCGAGTGGGGCCGCGTGACCGAGGACGGCACCGTCGAGGTGCGCGAGGGCGAGAACTGGCGTGCGGTCGGTCAGTACCCCGACGGCACGGCTGAGGAGGCGCTCGCGTACTTCGCACGCAAGTACGACGATCTCGCGGTCAAGCTCGGCACGCTCGAAACCCGCGCGCAGAACGGCGGTGCCTCGGCATCCGACCTGACCAAGCAGGCCACCCACCTGCGGGGCGAGGCGACGGACGCGGCCGCGGTCGGTGACCTGGTCTCGCTGCGGGAGCGCATCGAGACGCTGCTCGCGTCGCTCGCCGGGGCCACGGCGAAGGAGTCCGCTGCCGCGAAGGAAGCGCTCGACGCCGCCATCGCCGAGCGCACGCAGATCGTCGAGAAGGCCGAGGCGATCGCCGCCCGCGACCTGTCGAAGGTGCAGTGGAAGCAGGTCACCACCGAGATGACCGAGCTGTTCGACTCGTGGCAGGCGCATCAGCAGAATGCGCCGCGTCTGCCCAAGGGCGTCGCACAGCAGCTCTGGAAGCGCTTCCGCGATGCACGCTCCACGGTCGACAAGGCTCGCCGGGCGTTCTTCTCTGAGCTCGATGACGCCCACCGCACCGCGCGTGACGCGAAGGCCCGTCTTGTCGAGCGCGCCGAGGCGCTGGCCCCCCGCGGTGTCGACGGCATCCCCGCCTATCGTGATCTGCTCGACGCGTGGAAGGCATCGGGCCGCGCCGGCCGCAAGGCCGACGACGCCCTGTGGGCCCGATTCAAGGCCGCGGGCGACGCACTGTACTCGGCACGCGCCGAGCAGGCCGCCGCGGAAGAAGCCGATTCGGCTCCGCGGATCGAGGCCCGTGAGGCGCTGCTCGAAGAGGCGAAGGCCGTCGCCGACGAGCCGAACCTCAAGCGCGCTCGCGCCCTGCTCACGCGAATCCAGCGTGAGTGGGATGAAGTCGGCCGCATCTTCCCGCGCGAGAAGGAGCGCGTGCTCGACGACCGCATGCGCTCGATCGAGCAGGCACTCAAGTCGCGTGAGGACGTCGACTGGAAGAAGAACAACCCCGAGACGAAGGCTCGCGCGAACGACATGAGCTCGCAGCTGCTCGACGCCATCGAGAAGCTCGAGGCCGAACTCGCCGCCGCGGAGAAGGCCGGAGACAAGCGCGCCGTCAAGGAAGCCACCGAGGCGCTGGCCGCACGTCGCGCCTGGTTGAGCGCGCTCGGCGGCTGACCCGAGCTGCTGCACAGCATCCGTCGTTATCCACAGTATGAGCCGCGGCACCCTCCAGCAGGGCGTCGCGGCTCATACTGTTCAGCGTGCATCCCGCTCTGTTCTACCGTCCGGGTGGCCGGCTGAGCCTTCCCGAGCTGAGTGCCGCGCGCCTCGACGGTGACGTCGTCGAAGTCGGCGAGGGGTACATCCCCGCAGACGCGATCGAGGGGGCGGGTGCGCGCGCCCTGAGCCTGTCACCCCTCGTCCCGCCGGGCACCGCCGTGAGCGGAATCAGCGCCGCGTGGGTGCACGGTGCCGGCGACGCTCCCCCGGGTGTGCATCACGTGTCGCGGATCAGCGCGAGCCGTCAGCGCATCGCGCCGTCGATCCGCGTCGTGCATCACGAGAGACGACTGTGTGCCGACGATGTCAGATCGATCTCGGGTGTCTGGGTGCAGACGCCGGAGGCGACCGCGGAGTCGCTGCTGCTCAGCTCCGCGCGCAGCGCGGAGGACGAGCTCTGGCTGCACTCCCTGATCCGCATCACCCCGGGGCTCGCCGAGGCGGTTCGCGATCGGGTCATCCCGCTGGGCAGACGGCCGGGCGCCAACCACGCCAGGCGGATCCTGGAGAGGTGGGCGAGTCAGGAGGTCGTGACGCGGTACACGTCGTAGACCGCGTCGATGCGGCGCACGGCGTTGAGCACCCGGTCGAGATGCACGGAGTCGCCCATCTCGAAGACGAACCTGCTGAGGGCGAGACGCTCGTCCGTGGTCGAGACGGTGGCCGAGAGGATGTTGACGTGGTGCTCGCTGAGCACGCGCGTGACGTCGGAGAGCAGGCCCGATCGGTCGAGCGCCTCGACCTGGATCTGCACCCGGAACACGCTCTTGGTCGTCGGCGCCCACTCCACCTCGATGAAGCGCTCCGGGTCGGAGCCGAGGGCCTTGACGTTCACGCAGTCCTGACGGTGCACCGAGACGCCGCTGCCGCGCGTGACGAAACCGACGATCGGGTCGCCGGGCACCGGGGTGCAGCACCGGGCGAGTTTGACCAGGATGTCGGATGCGCCGCGCACGAGCACACCGGAGTCGCTCGTGCGCGCCTCGCGCGCGGGAGCCCGGCCGGGCAGCTCGATCGCGCCCGTGCTGGTGTCCTCATCGGCGGCCACGAGAGCGGTGACCTTCTCGAGCACCGACTGGGTCGAGACGTGACCTTCGCCGACCGCGGCGTACAGGCCCGAGACGTCCTCGTAGCGCAGCTGACGGGCGACCTCGGCGAACGACTCCTGGTTCATGAGCCGCTGCAGGGGCAGGTTCTGCTTGCGCATCGCGCGGGCGATGGCTTCCTTGCCCTGCTCGATCGCCTCTTCGCGTCGCTCCTTGGTGAACCACCCACGGATCTTGTTGCGCGCCCTCGTGCTCTTGACGAAGCTCAGCCAGTCCTGGCTGGGGCCCGCGTCGGGGTTCTTCGAGGTGAACACCTCGACGACGTCGCCGCTCTTCAGCTCGGTCTCCAGCGGCACCAGCCGACCGTTGACCTTGGCGCCCATGGTGCGGTGCCCGATCTCGGTGTGCACGGCGTACGCGAAGTCCACCGTCGTCGCGCCGGTCGGAAGGCCGATGACGCGCCCCTTCGGGGTGAAGACGTAGACCTCCTTCGCACCGATCTCGAAGCGCAGCGAGTCGAGGAACTCGCTGGGGTCCGCCGTCTCGGCCTGCCAGTCGGAGATGTGCGCGAGCCAGGCCATGTCGGCGTCGGTCGCCCGGGCATCGACCTTCCCGCCGTTCATCCGCTCCTTGTACATCCAGTGCGCGGCGACACCGAACTCCGCCTGCTGGTGCATCTCGTGCGTGCGGATCTGGATCTCGACCGTGCGTCCCGACGGGCCGATGACCGTCGTGTGCAGCGATTGGTACAGGTTGAACTTCGGGGTGGCGATGTAGTCCTTGAACCGGCCCGGCAGCGGGGTCCACCTGGCGTGGATCGCACCGAGCACGGCGTAGCAGTCGCGCACCGAGCCCACCAGCACGCGGATGCCGATGAGGTCGTAGATGTCGTCGAATTCGCGTCCGCGCACGACCATCTTCTGGTACACCGAGTACAGCTGCTTGGGTCGGCCGACCACCTTGCCGCGGATGCGCAGCTCGCGAAGATCCTCGTTGATCGACTCGACCACGCTCTGCAGGTACTTCTCTCGCTGCGGGGTGCGCTGCGCGATGAGGCTGTTGATCTCGGCGTAGATCTTCGGATGCAGCACGGCGAACGACAGATCCTCGAGCTCGGACTTGATCGTCTGGATGCCGAGGCGGTGCGCCAGCGGCGCGTAGATCTCGAGCGTCTCCTTGGCCTTGCGCGCCGACTTCTCCGGCGGCACGAAGCCCCAGGTGCGGGCGTTGTGCAGGCGGTCGGCGAGCTTGATCAGCAGCACGCGGATGTCCTTCGACATCGCCACGATCATCTTGCGCACCGTCTCGGCCTGCGCGCTCTCGCCGTACTTGACCTTGTCGAGCTTCGTGACGCCGTCGACGAGCATGGCGACCTCGTCGCCGAACTCGGCCGTCAGCTCGGTGAGCGCGTAGCCGGTGTCCTCGACGGTGTCGTGCAGCAGAGCCGCGGCGATGGCGCGAGGCCCCAGCCCGAGCTCCGCGAGGATCTGCGCCACCGCGAGAGGATGGGTGATGTAGGGCTCGCCGCTCTGCCGGAACTGCCCTTCGTGCTTCTCCCTGGCGACCCGGTAGGCGCGCTCGATGATGGGCAGGTCACCGCGCGGGTGGTTCGCCCGCACGGTGCGGATCAGGTTGTCGAGGTCGTTGACCCTGGGTGCGCGCGAGAAGATGCGAGGCACCAGCCGGCGCAGGCTCGACACCTGCGTTGACGCCTGCGAATCCGCCATCATCTGCTCCCGTTCCCGATCAGATCATCCTACGCGCGGCCGAGGCGCTCCCCGACCGCGCGGAGGCGATCACACCGTCGCGACAGCGCGCTCGCGCGCTTCGTGCACCTTGGCGTCGTGTGCGACGATGTCGGGCTCCTTCTCGCGGAACAGCGAGTAGAGGGGCGCCGCGACGAACAGCGTCGAGTAGGTGGCGACGATGATGCCGACGAAGATCGACAGCGAGATGTCGGTGAGGGTCTCGGCGCCGAACCACAGTGAGCCGATGAACAGGATCGCGCCGACCGGCAGGGCGGCGACGATCGACGTGTTGATCGAGCGGATCAGCGTCTGGTTGACCGCCAGGTTCACGGACTCGCCGAACGTGCGCGACGTCTGATTGACGTCCTCCGTCGTGTTCTCGCGGATCTTGTCGAACACGACCGTGGTGTCGTACAGCGAGTACGCGAGGATCGTGAGGAACCCGATCACCGCCGCGGGCGAGATCTCGAACCCGGCGAGGGCGTACACGCCCACCGTGATGAGCAGCACGTCGAGCAGGCCGATGATCGCGGCCGCGGACATCTTCCAGGTGCGGAAGTAGATCGCCAGGATGAGGAAGGTCAGCGCGAGGAAGATCGCCAGGCCCCACAGCGACTGACGGGTGACGTTCTCGCCCCACGCCGGGCCGATGAACGAATCCGTTATCTCGTCGGCCTTCACGTCGTACGCGTCAGCGAGCGCAGCCTTGACGTCCTGCGTCTCGCCGGGTGTCATCTGGTCGGTCTGCACACGCACGTCACGGCTGTTGACCGTGACGACCTTGGCCGCAGCATCCGGCACGACCGAGCGCACCGCGTCGGTGGCCAGGCCCTGATCGGTCGACGACGGAGCGAGCACGACGAACTGGGATCCGCCCGTGAACTCGATCGAGAACTGCACGGGACGCACGAGCGGCACCAGGGCCGAGCCGACGACCAGCAGGATCGCGATGATGAACCACAGACGCCGCCTGCCGACGAACGGGAAGGAGGTCTTGCCCGAGTAGAGGTTGTTGCCGAACTCATTCATGGAGAACATCAGGCGTCGGAGTCCTTTCCGGCATCCTTGGATCCTGCGAGAGCCTCAGCGCGCTTGCGCTCGGCGATGGTCTGCCGCTTCTCGGCCTCGCCGCGCGCGCCCTTGTTGCGGGCGGCCCGCCCGGACGAACCGGTGCGGACGTCGCGGAACTGCGCGCGACCGCGGTAGACCGCACCGAGCGCATCGGGGTCGAGACCGGACAGCTTGTGTCCGCCACCGAAGAACCGGGTGCGAGCGAGCAGCTGCATGACGGGGTGGGTGAAGATCACGAAGATGAACACGTCGATGAGCGTGGTCAGGCCCAGCGTGAACGCGAAGCCCTTCACCGTGGCGTCGGCCAGCACGTACAGCACGACGGCGGCGAGCACGTTGATCGACTTCGAGATGTAGATGGTGCGCTTCGCTCGTCCCCAGCCGTCTTCGACGGCGGCGACGATCGATTTGCCGTCACGCAGCTCGTCTCGGATCCGCTCGAAGTACACGATGAACGAGTCGGCTGTGAATCCGATCGAGACGATCAGACCGGCGACGCCCGCGAGCGAGAGGCGGAAGCCCATCCGCCAGGCGAGGATCGCGATGACGATGTAGGTCAGCACACCCATCACGCCGATGGATGCCATGATCACCCACCCGAGTGCGCGATAGGTGATCAGCGAGTACAGGGCCACCAGCCCGAGACCGATGAGGCCGGTGATCAGGCCGATCTCGAGCTGCTGCGAGCCGAGCGTGGCCGAGATGGTGTCGGAGCTCTCGACGGTGAAGCTGAGCGGCAGCGCGCCGTAGCGCAGCTGGTCGGCGAGAGCCTTCGCGCTCTCCTGCGTGAAGTTGCCCGAGATGCTCGGCTTGCCGTTGAGGATGACCGCCTGCATGGTCGGCGCGGAGAGCACCTTGCCATCGAGCACGAACGCGAACTGGTCGCGCGGGGACTGCTGCGCGAGACGGTTGGCGTTCAGCCGCTGGCTGACCTCGCCGAAGATCTCGGTGCCCTTGGCGTCGAAGACGAGGTTGACCGTCCAGCGGCCGCTCTGCTGCTCGCGCCCGGCGGTGGCGTCGTCGATCACGGTGCCGTCGAGCTCCACCGGCCCGAGAAGGTACTTGGCGCTGCCGTTCTCCTCACAGGCGATCAGCGGCTCGTCCTCGGGCGCGTTCGTCGAATCGCGCTCCGCGGAGCAGTCGTAGGCCTGCAGCTCGGCGATGCGCCGCTCGGTCGCCCAGTTGGGGTCCGATCCGTCGGTGGGCTCGGCGGTCGGCGTCGCGTTCATGGCGTCGTCGGGGGTGGGGAATGCCGTCTCCTGACCGTCCTCGCCGACGAACGAGGTCGCCGGGTCGGTCGCCAGGATCACCGGGCGCAGCTCGAGCTTCGCGCTGGCCTGGATGCGATCCCGCGTCGCCTGATCGGCGGCGCCGGGGATCTGGACGACGATGTTGCGGCCGCCCTCCGTGGTGATGTCGGCCTCGGCCACACCGGAGGCGTCCACACGCTGGCGGATGATCGCCGCGGCCTGGTTCAGCTGGTCCTCGGTGGGCGCGGCGCCGTCGGGCGACTCCGCACCCAGGATGATCTGGGTTCCGCCCTGCAGGTCGAGTGCGAGCTCAGGAGCCCAGGAGCTGGCCGGCTCCCCGGCGTCGGTCTTGAAGACGTAGACGCCGAGCGCATTGATGCCGAACAGCACGGCCGTGACGATGAGCAGGCCGAGGAGGACTCGCCAGGCATGGCGAGTCGGGGATGATGATGCCACGGAGTTCCGCTTTCGAGTGAGTGCCGGTGCGGGCGCGTCAGTTCTCGTCGTTGCGCTCGAGGCGCGCCTTGGTCTCTTCCGGCGTCTCGACCTTGATCGACTCGATGCCGTCAGCCCGGTCGTGGGCGAGGGCGTCGTCGACGTCCGTCGCCGGTGCGTCGACGACCGCGTCGTCTTCCGCGGTCTCCTCCACGAGGCGGAGGATGGCCTGGCTGTGCACCTCGATGACTACGCCGGGTGCGATCTCGATCTGCGCGGGCTTGTCGAGGTCGATCGGGTCGTAGGAGACGACCGTGCCGTACAGGCCGCCCTGCAGCAGGACCTTGACGCCGGGGACGGTCTTGGTGGCCTTCTCCTCCTGCTGCTCCTTCATCTGCTTCTGGCGCTTGCGGGTGTTCAGGAACATGAACACGAGCATCACGCCGAGAAGACCGAAGAGGATGAGTTCCATGGGAGAGGACCTTTCAGAGAGCGCACGCCGATGAGCGCACAAGAGTTCGGGGAGGCTTCAGCGATTATAGGTCATCGAACAATGCCACACCGTCGGGGTGCACGATGCCGAGATGCCGGTACGCCTCGGGCATGGCGATCCGTCCGCGCGGCGTGCGGCCGAGGAAGCCGATGCGCACGAGGTACGGCTCGACGACGCTCTCGACCGTCTCGGCCTCCTCGCCGACCGCCACGGCGAGGGTGCTGAGTCCGACCGGGCCGCCGCGGAACCGCCGCACGAGTGCGTCCAGCACGGCACGGTCGAGCCGGTCGAGTCCGATCGCGTCCACGTCGTACAGCTCGAGTGCGGCCTTCACGTCGGCGATCGACGCCGCCGCCCCTCCGCCGTGCACGAGGGCGTAGTCGCGCACCCGGCGCAGCAGCCGGTTGGCGATGCGGGGGGTGCCGCGGGAGCGTCGCGCGATCTCGCTGAGCGAGTCGTCCGGCAGCCGCACGCCGAGCACGTTCGCCGACCGTGCGATGACACGCTCGAGGTCGTCGTCGTCATAGAACTCGAGGTGTCCGGTGAAGCCGAAGCGGTCGCGCAGCGGGTTGGGCAGCAGCCCCGAGCGGGTCGTCGCGCCGACCAGGGTGAAGGGTGCGAGTTCGAGCGGGATGCTCGTGGCGCCCGCGCCCTTGCCGACCATGATGTCGATGCGGAAGTCCTCCATCGCGAGGTACAGCATCTCCTCCGCGGAGCGCGCCATCCGGTGGATCTCGTCGATGAACAGCACCTCCCCCGGCGTGAGGCTCGACAGCAGGGCGGCGAGGTCTCCGGCGTGCTGGATGGCGGGCCCGCTGGACAGACGCAGCGGACGGCCGCTCTCATGCGCGACGATCATCGCGAGGGTGGTCTTGCCGAGCCCAGGCGGGCCCGCGAGCAGGATGTGGTCGGCCGGTCGCTCCTGCATGTGCGCGGCCTGCAGCAGCAGCTGCAGCTGACCGCGCACCTTCGGCTGCCCGACGAACTCGTCGAGGCTGCTGGGACGCAGGGCGCCCTCGATCGCGAGCTCCGTCGCGTCGAGCGCCTCACCCGCCTCCCGCGAGGTGTCAGCCACGCTTGACCCCCGGTCCCATGGCGGCGAGCGTGCGGCGCAGCAGCGCCGGAACCGACTCGCGCTCGGCGTCGGTGGCGTCCTCCGCCGACTGCGCCGCGGCTTCGGCGGCGACCTTCTCCGACCAGCCGAGTCCCACCAGCGCCGCCGCGACCTGCTCGACGGTCGCGGTGGCGGGCGCTCCGGCAGGGGCGGATGCCACGCGCGGCTGCACCTTGCCGGCCAGCTGCACCACGATGAGCTTCGCGGTCTTCGGTCCGATCCCGGAGACGCGCCGGAACGGAGCGTCGTCCTCCGCGGTGACCGCCTCCGCGATCTGGTCGACGGTGAGGTGCGAGAGCACGCCGAGGGCGGACTTCGGTCCGACGCCGGTGACGCTGAGAAGCTGACCGAAGATCTCGAGCTCGTCGCGGTCGCTGAAGCCGAACAGGGTGAGCGCGTCCTCGCGCACGATCAGGCTGGTGTGCAGCTGCAGCTCGTCGCCGACCACCGCCGTGTGCGCCACATCCGCGGGGACGAAGACCGAGAACCCGACCCCACCGGTCTCGATGACGACGTGGGTCGAGTCGGCGTGCAGCACCATGCCGCGCAGAGACGAGATCATGCGGCCAGCCTATCGAGCAGGTCGTACATCCGTTCGACCGACACGGGCGCGAGGGGATCGCGAGGGCGCACGCGCCCCACGTTCGGCGTCCGCCCACGCCTGCTGCGCCGGGGTGAGGCTTCCGCCCAGGGCCGCCGCGGCCGCGCCGCCACGCCACGCGTGGCAGAGGGCGATCGCGAGCGCGTCGGCGGCGTCCGCGGGCTGCGGTGGGGCATCCAGCCGGAGGATCCGCGCGATCATCGACTGCACCTGACGTTTGTCGGCCGAGCCGTACCCGGTGACGGCGGCCTTCACCTCGCTGGGAGTGTGGGTCGCGGCCGGCAGCCCCGCCTCCGCGGCGATGAGCAGGGCGACGCCGGATGCCTGGGCCGTGGCCATCACGGTCTGCACGTTGTGCTGGGCGAAGACCCGCTCCACGGCGACCGCTCCGGGCCGGTGCTCGTCGATCGCGGCGCGGATGCCGGCGGCGACCGCAGCCAGCCGTGTCGACAGGTCGGCGTCGACGGGGGTGCGCACGACACCCACGTGGACGAGAGAGGCCCGGCGCGATCGGTCGACGTCGACGATCCCGATGCCGCACCGGGTGAGGCCGGGATCGATGCCGAGGACGCGCAGAGAGCTCACACCCCCAGGCTAGGAGCACGCGGGAGGCCCCGGACGCAGGCGCGCCCGGGGCCTCCCGGTGTCGTGGCTGCTCGGCTCCCCGCGGGGGCGCCGAGCCGGTCGCAGGACTACTCCTCGTCGTCGCTCTCGAGCTCGGCCTGCACCTCGGCGGTGAGATCGAAGTTCGCGAACACGTTCTGCACGTCGTCACTGTCTTCGAGCGCGTCGATGAGGCGGAACACCTTGCGCGCCGTGTCCGCGTCGATCTCGACCTTCAGGTTCGGCACGAACTCGATGTCGGCCGAGTCGTAGTCGATGCCCGCCTCCTGCAGGCCCGTGCGCACGGCGACGAGATCGGTCGCCTCGGCGATCACCTGGAAGCCCTCCGCGTGCGGCTCGACCTCTTCAGCCCCGGCCTCGAGGGCCGCCATCATCACGTCGTCCTCGGTGGTGCCCTCTCCGCCGACGACGATGACGCCCTTGCGAGTGAAGTTGTAGGCGACCGACCCGGGATCGGCGAGGCTTCCGCCGTTGCGCGTGAGCGCGGTGCGCACCTCCGCCGCAGCGCGGTTCTTGTTGTCGGTCAGACACTCGATCATGAGGGCGACGCCGTTGGGACCGTAGCCCTCGTACATGATCGAGGTGTACTCGACGGCCTCGCCGCCGATGCCCGCACCGCGCTTCACCGCGCGGTCGATGTTGTCTTTCGGGACCGACATCTTCTTGGCCTTGAGCACCGCGTCGAAGAGCGTCGGGTTGCCGGCCTGATCGGGTCCGCCGAGCTTCGCGGCGACCTCGATGTTCTTGATGAGCTTCGCCCACGACTTGGCACGGCGCGAGTCGATGATCGCCTTCTTGTGCTTGGTCGTGGCCCACTTGGAATGCCCGGACATATGTCTCCGCTCGTCGTCTGCGCCCGGAGTCGCCTCCAGGGCGTCGTCCATTCTATCGAATGACGCGGGATGCCCCTCAGGTACGCGCCGCGACCCGCGCCAGGAACCGCCGGTGGAATCGCGTCTCGCCGGAGATCTCCGGGTGGAAGCTGATGCCGAGCAGGTTCCCCTGCTCGACGGCGACGACGGTGCCGTCGTCCAGCGACGCCAGGACCGTGGCATCCGGACCCACCGTCTCGACCACCGGACCGCGGATGAACGCGGCATGCACCGGCTCGCCGCCGAACGCCGGCACCACGACCGGCCCCTCGAACGAGTCGACCTGACGACCGAAGGCGTTGCGCCGCACCGTCACGTCGAGGCCGCCGAAGGTCTGCTGCCCGTCGATCGCGTCCACGAGCCGGTCGGCGAGCATGATCAGTCCCGCGCAGGTGCCGAACATGGGCATGCCCTCGCGGATGGCGGCACGGATCGGCTCTGCGAGCCCGAACATCCTGGTGAGCTTGTCGATGACGCTCGACTCGCCGCCGGGGATCACCAGCCCTTCGACGGACGCGAACTCCTCGGGGCGGCGCACGCGCACCGCCTCGGCCCCCAGGCGCTCGAGCAGGGTGACGTGCTCGCGCACGTCACCCTGCAGCGCGAGCACCCCGACGCGGGCCGTCGTCACCAGCCGCGCTCGGCGAGACGGTGCGGAGCGGGCAGGTCCGAGACGTTGATGCCGACCATCGCCTCGCCCAGGCCGCGCGACGCCTCGGCGATCACCTTCGGGTCGTCGTAGAAGGCGGTCGCCTTGACGATCGCCTTCGCGCGGGCGACCGGATCCCCGGACTTGAAGATGCCAGACCCGACGAAGACGCCGTCGGCACCGAGCTGCATCATCATCGCGGCGTCAGCGGGAGTGGCGACACCGCCGGCGACGAAGAGCACGACGGGCAGCTGACCGGTCTCGGCGATCTCGGCGACCAGATCGTACGGAGCCTGCAGCTCCTTCGCGGCGACGTACAGCTCGTCCTTCGACAGGGCGCCGAGCGCGGCGATCTCGCCGCGGATCTTGCGGATGTGCTTCATCGCCTCGGAGACGTCGCCGGTGCCGGCCTCGCCCTTCGAGCGGATCATCGCCGCGCCCTCGGTGATGCGACGCAGCGCCTCGCCGAGGTGCGTGGCACCGCAGACGAACGGCACGGTGAACGGCCACTTGTCGATGTGGTTGACGTAGTCGGCCGGCGAGAGCACCTCGGACTCGTCGATGTAGTCGACCCCGAGCTCCTGCAGCACCTGCGCCTCGACGAAGTGCCCGATGCGGGCTTTCGCCATCACCGGAATCGAGACGGCATCGATGATGCTGTCGATCATGTCGGGGTCGCTCATCCGCGATACGCCGCCCTGCGCACGGATGTCGGCGGGCACGCGCTCGAGCGCCATCACGGCGACGGCCCCGGCGTCCTCGGCGATCTTCGCCTGCTCGGCCGTGACGACGTCCATGATGACGCCGCCCTTGAGCATCTCGGCGAGACCGCGCTTCACACGCTGGGATCCGGTGGTCGGGTTCTGGTCGGTGGCTGCCATGATCACTCCTCGTTGTGACAATCCGCACTTTGGCCTATGCCAAACGATAGCACCATAGAATCAGGACGATGGACGCCACGATCACCGGGACCTCCGCTGCCGAGATAGCCGACAGCGTGCGCGGGCTGCGCGAGCGCGGAGCGCTGCGACCGGGCGATGCGCTGCCGTCGGTGCGCGAGCTCGCTGCGACGCTGGGAGTGAACCGCAACACCGCGGTCGCGGCCTATCGGCAGCTCGCGCAGGCGGGGCTCGTGGTCTCGCGAGGACGCGCGGGCACGGTCATCTCCGGCGGCGCGCCCGTCGCGCAGGAGGGCGTCGCCGACACGGTGCTGCGCGACGTGGCATCCGGCAACCCCGACCCCGCACTCATCCCCGACCCGACGCCCGCGCTGGGGCGCATCGTCGGCCGCCCGGTGCTGTACGGCGAACCGGTGATCGATGCCGGTCTGGAGCAGTGGACGCGGGAGTGGATGCTGGCCGACCTCCCCCGCGACGACCTGCACGTCGTCGTCACCAGCGGCGCCGTCGACGCGGTCGAGCGCCTGCTCGCGCAGGCGCTCACGCGCGACGATGCGGTCGCGCTGGAGGATCCGTGCTTCCTCTCCAGCATCCACACGGTGCGCCTCGGCGGCTACCGGGCGGTTCCCGTCGCGGTCGACGAGGAGGGCATGACCATCGACGGGCTGCGCGCCGCGCTCGACGCGGGGGTCCGTGCCGTGATCAGCACACCCAGGGCGCAGAACCCGACGGGGGTGAGCCTGTCCCCCGCACGCGCCGCGGCGCTGCGGGCGGTGCTCGCTGATCACCCGTACGTGCTCATCATCGAAGACGACCACTTCTCCCTGCTCTCCCGGCATCCGTACGCGTCGCTGATCGGACCGGCGCATCGGCGCTACGCGCTGATCCGATCCGTGTCGAAGTTCCTCGGGCCGGACATGTGCCTCGCCCTGGCGGGAACCGATCCCACCACCGCCGAGCGGCTGGCGATGCGTCTCAGCCCCGGTACGACGTGGGTGAGTCACCTGCTGCAGCGACTCGCGCACGCGCAGCTCACCGACGCCGACGTGCGAGCGCGCATCGCCCGCGCCGCCGAGCACTACGCCGCCCGGAACGCCGCGTTCACCGAGGCGCTCGCCGCGCGCGGCATCCGCACCGTCTCGACCGACGGGTTGAGCCTGTGGGTTCAGCTGGACACCACCGCCCGCGCGGCCGCCGAGCGGCTGATGCGTCGCGGGTGGCTCGCTCGCCCCGGCGACGAGTTCCTGCTCGACGAGACCGCCGGTCCGTCGCGCCACCTTCGGCTCACCGTGCACGACCTGACCGATGCCGAGACAGCCCGCCTCGTCGACGATCTGGCCGCGGCCGCAGTGAGAGGATGACAGGATGAAGATCCTCTCGATCCAGTCGGCCGTCGCGCACGGCCACGTCGGAAACTCGGCCGCCGTCTTCCCGCTGCAGCGCATCGGCGTCGATGTGCTGCCGGTGTACACGGTGAACTTCTCGAACCACACCGGCTACGGGGCGTGGCGAGGGCCGATGATCGATCCGACCGACGTGCGCGAGGTCATCACCGGCATCGAGGAGCGCGGCGTGTTCGGCCAGATCGACGCGGTGCTCAGCGGCTATCAGGGTGGCGAGGGCATCGCCGACGTCATCATCGATGCGGTCGCTCGCGTGAAGGCCGCCAACCCGGATGCCGTGTACGCCTGCGACCCCGTGATGGGCAACGCGAAGTCCGGCTGCTTCGTCGCCCCGGCGATCCCCGTGCTGCTGCGCGACAGGGTCGTGCCCGTCGCCGACATCATCACCCCGAATCAGTTCGAGCTGGGCTTCCTCACCGGCACCGAGCCGTCGGACCTCGACTCCACGCTCGCCTCGGTGGACGCCGCGATGGCGATGGGTCCGTCGACCGTGCTGGTGACCTCGGTCGAGCGCCCCGACCGCGAGGAGGGCACGATCGAGATGCTCGCCGCCGACGGCAAGGGCGCCTGGCTGGTGTCCACCCCGCACCTGCCGATGAAGGCGAACGGGTCGGGCGATGTGACGGCCGCGCTGTTCACCGCGCACTACACGTCGACGGGTGACGCGAGACTCGCCCTCGAGCGCACCGTGTCGAGCGTGTTCGATCTGCTGCAGAACACTCTCGACTCGGGCGACCGCGAACTGCGTCTCGTCGAGTCGCAGGAGGCCTACGCGAACCCCCGGATGCAGTTCACCGCGCGTCAGGTGCGCTGACGCCGGCGCGGACGCAGCACGCCACCGCGCTCAGCGCGGCCAGGCGTTCGCGACGGCCTCGCGGATATCGTCGAGCAGCTGCGGCAGCGCCTTGGTCTTCGCGATGATCGGGAAGAAGTTGGCGTCGGTCGCCCAGCGCGGCACGATGTGCTGGTGCAGGTGCGCGGCCACGCCGGCACCGGCGACCTCCCCCTGGTTCATGCCCAGGTTGAAGCCGTCGCAGCGCGAGACCTCGCGCAGCACCCGCATCCCGGTCTGTGTGAGCGCGCCGATCTCCGCGACCTCTTCCGGTGTCGCCTGATCGTACGTGCCGATGTGGCGATACGGGCACACGAGCAGGTGACCCGAGTTGTACGGGAACAGGTTGAGCACGACGAAGGCGGTCTCGCCGCGGGCCACGATCAGCCGCTCCTCGTCCGGATGCTTCGGCGCCTCGCAGAACGGGCACTCGTCGCGCAGCGGCTGCGGTCCCGCCTGGATGTACGCCATCCGGTGCGGGGTCCACAGCCGCTGGAACTCGTCTGGCACTCCGACCAGGCGGCTGCCGTCCTCGAGTTCGCTCAAGCCAGATCCTCCGAGGTCATGACGCGGGCGTGGGCCGCGATCGCCGAACGGATGCGCGACACCGCATCCGCGATGGGCACCCCGTTCTCCTGCGACCCGTCGCGGAAGCGGAACGAGACCGTGCCCGCGGCACGATCCTGCTCGCCCGCGATGAGGATCACCGGCACCTTCGCGGTGGTGTGGTTGCGGATCTTCTTCTGCATCCGATCGTCGGAGTGATCGACGTCGGCGCGCACCCCGGCGTCCCGCAGCTGTGCGATCACGCCGTCGAGGTACTCGGCGTACTGATCGGCGACGGGCACGCCCATCACCTGCACGGGCGCCAGCCACAGCGGGAAGTCGCCGGCGTAGTGCTCGAGCAGGATCGCGAAGAAGCGCTCGACCGATCCCAGCAGCGCGCGGTGGATCATCACCGGCCGGTGCTTCTGCCCATCGGGGCCCGTGTATTCCAGCTCGAAGCGCTCGGGCTGGTTGAAATCGAGCTGGATCGTCGACATCTGCCAGGTGCGCCCGATCGCGTCACGGGCCTGCACCGAGATCTTCGGGCCGTAGAACGCCGCTCCCCCGGGGTCGGCGACGAGCTCAAGCCCCGACTCGAGCGCGACCTCGCGCAGCGTGTCGATCGCCGTCGTCCACTGCTCGGGATCGCCGAGGAACTTGTCGTTGCCCTCTTCGTTGGTCGACAGCTCGAGGTAGAAGTCGTTCAGCCCGTAGTCGCGCAGCAGGGTCAGCACGAGGTTCAGGTTCGTCGCGAGCTCCTCGCGCACCTGATCCTGGGTGACGTAGATGTGCGCATCATCCTGGGTGAGCCCGCGCACGCGCGTGAGGCCCGAGAGGGTCCCGCTCTTCTCGTAGCGGTACACCGTGCCGAACTCGGCCATCCGCAGCGGAAGCTCGCGGTAGCTGCGCCCACGCGATCGGAAGATCAGGTTGTGGAACGGGCAGTTCATCGGCTTCAGGTAGTAGTCCTGGCCCTGCCGGGTGACGTTGCCCTCCTCGTCGCGCGCCTCATCGAGGTGCATCGGGGGGAACATGCCGTCCGCGTAGGTCTGCAGATGACCCGAGGTCATGAACAGATCCTTCTTGGTGATGTGCGGGCTGTTCACCACCTCGTAGCCGTTGCGCAGCAGGTGGCGCCGCAGGTTCTCCTCGATCTCATAGCGGATGATGCCGCCCTTGGGGTGGAACACCGCGAGACCCGAGCCGATCTCGTCGGGGAACGAGAACAGGTCCATCTCGACACCGAGCTTGCGGTGGTCGCGACGCTCGGCCTCGGCCAGACGCTCCTGATAGGCGCGCAGCTCGTCCTTCGTCGGCCACGCCGTGCCGTAGATGCGCTGCAGCTGCGGGTTCTTCTCGCTGCCGCGCCAGTAGGCGGCGGCGACACGGGTGAGATCCCACCCGTTGCCCACCATGCGCGTGCTGGGCACGTGCGGACCGCGGCAGAGATCCTTCCAGGCGACCTCGCCGTCCTTGGTCACGTTGTCGTAGATCGTCAGCTCACCGGCGCCGATCTCCGCGGACGCCCCCTCGGCCGCGTCCGCGCCCGAGCCGGGGCCGCCGGCGAGGTCGATCAGCTCGAGCTTGAACGGCTCGCCCGCCATCTCCGCGCGGGCCTCGTCTTCGCTGACCACCCGGCGGGTGAAGCGCTGACCCTCGCGGATGATGCGCTGCATCTCCTTCGAGATCGCCTTGAGATCCTCCGGGGTGAACGGCTCGTCGACGCCGAAGTCGTAGTAGAAGCCATCGGTGATGGGCGGGCCGATGCCCAGGTTCGACTGAGGGCGGATCCGCTGCACGGCCTGGGCCAGCACGTGCGCCGTGGAGTGACGCAGGATGACGAGCCCGTCGGGGCTGTCGATGGTGACCGGCTCGACGACGTCATCGTCGGCGACGGTCGCCGCGAGATCCTTCAGCTCGCCGTTCACGCACATGGCGACGACGGAACGATCGGTGAACAGGGCGAAGCCGTCGCGCTTGTCTGCGCGGGGCTGGGCGATGTCTGACACGTGATTCTCCAGGTAGACGATGGAAGAGGACGACTCAGCTGCAGGCGCGAGTCGCGCCCTGCCCGCTCAGGCCTGCGTAGTTCGCGCGACGACACCGGTGACAGAGGTCACGAGAGCGGTCGACGCGGATTCCATGTCGTGAAGTCTACGCCGCCGGATCCCGGCATCCCGCATCCGCCGTGGCATGCAGAAGGCCCCGGTGCGAGAGCATCTGCTCCGCGACCGGGGCCGGGCGCCGACCGCCTACCCGTTGACGATCGACGCGGGGTCGGAGGTCACACGCTCGTGTTACGACCCGAGACCGCCCTGATGAGCCACGCGATGACCGCGAGCGCAAGAAGGACCAGTCCGACCCACAGCAGGAAGTTCAGGGACTGCACCAACCCGCCCGTGATCGCCAGGATGATCGCGATCACCGCGATGATGATGAGAAGAGGATTCATGATCGCTCCTTTCGGTTCTGGAGCTCAGTCGAGCTCCGATACCCCGACGGTACGGGGGCGCGTTGCCGTGACCGTAGGGGGTTGACGGCGCGAGTCGAAGCGTGCGACGCGCACCATCCGGCCGCATCGTCTGGAATGCTGAGCGCATGACGTCCCCCTCGATCGTGTGGTTTCGCGACGACCTCCGCCTCGCGGACAACCCCGCGCTTCGGGCCGCGGTCGAGCGCGGTGAGCCGATCATCGCCGTGTACGTCCTCGACGAGGAGTCGCCCGGGTTCCGCAGCCTCGGCGGCGCCGCCCGCTGGTGGCTGCATCACTCGCTCGTGTCGCTGCGGGATCGGGTGATCGAGCGCGGCGGGACGTTCGTGCTGCGCCGCGGCGCCGCGGCCTCGGCGATCGCCGAGCTGGTCGCGCAGACCGGCGCGGGTGCGGTGTTCTGGAACCGCCGATACGGCGGTCCGCAGCGCGACGTCGACACGCAGATCAAGACGAGCCTGCGCGAGGGAGGCGTCGAGGTGCGCTCGTTCGCGGCATCCCTTCTGTTCGAGCCGTGGACCGTGCGCACCGGAGGCGGCACGCACTTCTCGGTGTTCACGCCGTTCTGGCGCGCGTGCCTGGCCCTTCCGGCGCCGCGCGCTCCCCTGCCGGAGCCGCGCGAACTGCGCGGTCCGACTCGCGTGCCGGCGTCCGACGAGCTCGACAGATGGTCGCTGCTGCCGAGCCGGCCGGACTGGGCGGCGGGCTTGCGCGAGACGTGGGAGCCGGGCGAGCCCGCCGCGCGTGCACGGCTGCGCTCGTTCCTCCGCGAGGATCTGCGGGGCTACGACACCACCCGCGACGAGCCGGCGGCGGGAAACACGTCGCTGCTGTCGCCGCGCCTGCGGTGGGGTGAGCTGAGCCCGTTCACCGTGTGGCACGCGGCGACCGAGCATGAGGGCGCCGGACGCTTCCTCTCCGAGATCGGCTGGCGGGAGTTCGCCTGGCACACGCTGTTTCACTTCCCGCAGCTCGCGACCCGCAACCTGCGCCCCGAGTTCGACGCGTTCCCGTGGCCGCGCCTCCAGCCGAAGCACCTGGCAGCCTGGCAGCGCGGCGAGACGGGCATCCCCCTGGTGGATGCCGGGATGCGCGAGCTCTGGCACACCGGCTTCATGCACAACCGCGTCCGGATGGTGACGGCGTCGTTCCTGATCAAGAACCTGCTCGTCGACTGGCGTCGGGGCGAGGAATGGTTCTGGGACACGCTGGTCGACGCCGACGACGCCGCCAACTCGTTCAACTGGCAGTGGGTCGCCGGTTCCGGCGCGGACGCCGCTCCGTACTTCCGGGTCTTCAACCCCGAGCTGCAGGCGAAGAAGTTCGATCGCGACGGCCACTACATCCGCGAGTGGGCCCGCGATGCGCCGACCGAGCCCATCGTCGATCTCGGCGAGACGCGCAAGGCGGCGCTCGCCGCGTACGAGCAGATGCGGCGGGCGCGCTGATCGGCGTGGATCGACGGCTACAGGAGGTCGGCCGGGAGGTCGTCCAATCCGCTGGGCTGCTCGATGTCGAGCGCCTCAAGACGCGGCGGCAGCACAGCGATCCGGACCCGGCTGTGCGGCGAGAGCAGAACCGACACCTCCGCCCCCTCGGCGGTGCGGAAGTCCACGAACCGGCTCTGAGCCGCGGCCTCTTCGATGCGCGTCTTCAGATCGCCGATGTCCTGGTCGCGTTCCAGCGGGATGCTGTCGTCGTCATCGATCAGAATGATCGCCTGCTGCATCTGCCCTGTGGTCATGCCAGCGAACGTAATCACGATGTGCGACATGGAAGAGGGGGTTGCGCTCGGCGGATCGAGCGGCAACACGCGCGACCCGCCGACGCCCCGGGAACGAGAAAACCCCCGGACTCGTCCGGGGGTCTCTGTTGTGCGCGATACTGGGATCGAACCAGTGACCTCTTCCGTGTCAGGGAAGCGCGCTACCGCTGCGCCAATCGCGCCTAGAAGGCTGTTCAGTTGTCAGAGAGGTGGCGACGGGATTCGAACCCGTGTAAACGGCTTTGCAGGCCGGTGCCTAGCCTCTCGGCCACGCCACCGCGAAGTGGATTCGAACCCACATGCCGAAACCCCCTGAAGGGGGCTCCTGCACTCGAGCGGATGACGAGACTCGAACTCGCGACCCTCACCTTGGCAAGGTGATGCGCTACCAACTGCGCTACATCCGCATATTCTGTTGTCGTTCCCGGCGTCCCGGGCACTTGAAATACATTAGCCCAGGATCGGCGCATCGCCAAACCGCTCCACGCCGCCGGGCGTGTCTTCTGATGCGGCTCGCGCCGCCACGCCCGGCCCGTCGCGCGGTGTCAGGAGGCGGGTGCGGATCGGGTATGCTTGCTGACTGTGCCACCGTGCACGACACAACTCCACATGGGCGATTGGCGCAGTTGGTAGCGCGCTTCCTTCACACGGAAGAGGTCGTCGGTTCGAGTCCGGCATCGCCCACCATCCAGAAGCCCCGACAGTGATCTGTCGGGGCTTCGTCGTGTGCAGGCTTCGTCTCTGCCCACGAGCCTCGTCTCCTGCACGCAGGGCCTCCGAGCAGCCTGACCTGTAGCACAGACGGTCGCGAATCGCGCCCCCGTTCACACATTCGCGTTCGGTGATCAGGCTGGAGGCATGCCTCACCGGATCGCAGACGACGCCCCTCTTCTTCTCGTGCACGGCTACGACCTCGGCGCCCGCATCTGGTCCCGCGTGCGCGATGGCGCACGCGGTGCGCCGATGCGACTGCTCGGCCATCGAGCCGTGTTCGTGCGAGGCGCGGAGGGCGTCGGGCTGTTCTACGACGAGACCCGCGTCGCCCGCCACGGCGCCATGCCGCGGTTCGTGCAGGAGACGCTGTTCGGCCACGGATCGGTGCACAGCCTCGACGGGGCCGAGCACCGCCACCGCAAGGCGACGTTCGTCGACGTCGCATACGAGGACGAGCAGGTGCGGCGTCTGCAGCCGGACCTCGAGCGCGAATGGCAGCGCGAGCTCGACGACTGGCTCGCCGGCGGAGACCGCACCGCGTACGACGCCGCGGTCGGTGCGTTCGGGCGCGCCGGGATGCAGTGGGCCGGCCTCCCCGGCTCCGACGACGCGCGCACGGGGTGGGCGGCGCGGCTCGCGCAGATCGTCGACGGCTTCGGCCGGCCGCTCTCCCCGGACTTCGCCGCGGCCCTGTTCAACCGCGTCTGGTCCGATCGGCGCGCCGCACGACTGATCCACGATGTGCGCGCCGGCAGACTCGTGCCACCGCAGGGCACGGCACTGTACGAGTGGGCCTGGCATCGGGGGCCCGACGGAGGGCTGCTGCCGGAGCGCCTGGCCGGCGTCGAGCTGCAGAACAGCATCCGTCCGCTCATCGCGGTCGCCCGCTTCGTCGCGTACGCGGCCAAGCAGCTGCTCGAGAACCCCGACTGGCGCCTGCGCATCCACGCCGAGACCGCCCGCAGCGGACAGCTCGTGG
Source organism: Microbacterium sp. AR7-10 (assembly GCF_001878835.1). Classification (NCBI taxonomy): domain Bacteria; kingdom Bacillati; phylum Actinomycetota; class Actinomycetes; order Micrococcales; family Microbacteriaceae; genus Microbacterium; species Microbacterium sp. AR7-10. Next base: position 20,934 of record NZ_MJIR01000002.1, read on the forward strand.
GTGGGCAGCTCGCCGTGGCCTTCGCGCAGGAGATCCGTCGGACCTCCCCGTTCGTGCCGATGCTGCCCGGTCGCGCGATCACCGACATCGACTTCGACGGCCAGCGCGTCCCGGCCGGCGGACGGGTCGTCATCGACATCCTGGGCACCGACCTCGATGACGCGTCGTGGGACGACGCGCACGAATTCCGACCGGAGCGCTTCATCCACCGACCCGACTACGAGGCGATCCCCGCGTTCATCCCGCACGGCGGGGCCGACGTCGTCACCGGTCACCGCTGCCCGGGCGAGAAGCTCGCGATCGCCGGCCTGTCAGCCGCGATCGCCGTGCTCAGCGACCCGCGGGTGCGCATCTCACCCGAAGGCCTCGACGTCGATCGACGACGACTGCCCACCATGCCCGCCTCAGGCGGATGCGTGTATGCGGCAGCAGCGCAGCAAGCCGACCCCACCGATGACCGCGAGAGCGGCGAGCAGAGGAGCACCTCATGAAGGCACTGACCTGGCACGGCAAGCGCGACGTCCGCGTCGAGCAGGTGCCCGACCCCAGCATCCTCGAGCCGACCGACGCGATCATCCGCGTCACCTCCACCGCCATCTGCGGCTCGGATCTGCACCTGTACGAGCTGCTCGGACCCTTCCTCGACCGAGGCGACATCCTCGGTCACGAGACGATGGGCGAGGTCGTCGAGGTCGGCTCGGAGATCCGCACCCTCGTGCCAGGCGACCGCGTCGTGATCCCGTTCAACATCTCATGCGGCACGTGCTGGTTCTGCCGGCGGGGGCTGCAGTCGCAGTGCGAGACCACGCAGGTGCGCGAGTACGGCAGCGGCGCCGCGCTGTTCGGGTACACCAAACTGTACGGGCAGGTCCCCGGCGGCCAGGCCGAGTATCTGCGGGTGCCCCTGGCCGACTACAACCACGTGAAGGTCGGCGGTGAGCTGCCGGACGATCGCTACCTGTTCCTCAGCGACATCCTGCCCACCGCGTGGCAGGGCGTCGACTACGCCCACATCCCCGTCGACGGCACCGTCGCCGTGCTGGGTCTGGGCCCGGTCGGGCAGTTCGCCGCCCGCATCGCGCGCTCACGCGGACACCGCGTGCTGGCCGTCGACCCGGTTCCCGAACGTCGCGCCATGGCCGCCCGTCATGACATCGAGGTCTTCGACCTCGACGACGACGCGATCCCGCATCTGCGTGATATCACGGCGGGCCGCGGCCCGGACTCGGTGATCGATGCGGTCGGACTCGAAGCCCACGGCAATCCGGCGATCTCCGTGGTGCAGCAGGCGGTCGGGCTGCTGCCCGACCCACTGGCGCGCCCGATGCTCGAGCACGCCGGCGTCGACCGTCTCGCCGCGCTGCACGCCGCGATCGACCTCGTCCGCCGCGGCGGCACGGTCTCGCTGAGCGGCGTGTACGCGGGCGACGCCGACATCCTGCCGATGAAGACGATGTTCGACAAGCAGATCACCCTGCGGATGGGCCAGTGCAACGTGAAGCGCTGGACCGACGACCTTCTTCCTCTGGTGGAGGACGACGCCGATCCGCTGGGAGTGATGGATCTCGTCACGCATCGTGCGCCGCTCGATGATGCGCCCGACCTGTACCGCACCTTCCAGCGCAAGGAGGACGGCTGCATCAAGGTCGTGCTGAGTCCTGGTTCGGCTCCCGCTGCACACGCCTCCGACGCTCAGGGCGACCTATGATCGGCTTCACCGGCACACGATCCCTGCCGCATCCCGAACGGTGGCGCACATGAACGACTCACGCATCGTCATCTCCGGAGCGAGCGGCCTGATCGGCGGCGCGCTCACGCGATCACTCCGCGCGGACGGCACCCGCGTGGTGCATCTCGTTCGTCGTCCCGCCCGCGGCGCCGACGAGGTCGAGTGGCTCACCGGCAGTCCGCTCGACCCAGACGTGCTGGCCGGCGCGGCCGCGGTCGTCAATCTCAACGGCGCGAGCATCGGCAGGCTGCCGTGGGGGGCGAGCTACCGGGACACCCTCCGCCGGTCGCGGCTGGAGCCCACCGCGGTGCTGGCTGATGCGCTGCTCGCGCTGGGGACCGCGGCTCCCGCCCTGCTGTCGGCATCCGCCGTCGGCTACTACGGCAACCAGCCCGGCGCCCGGCTCGACGAGGCAGGCGCACCCGGCGAGACCTTCCTCGCCGAGATCTGCGTGGAGTGGGAGCGGGAGGCGATGCGAGCCGCCGACGCCACCAGGGTCGCGCTGCTGCGCACCGCGCCGATCCTGCATCCGGATGCCGTGCTGAAGCCGATGATCGCCCTCACCCGGGTGGGACTCGGCGGCCCGCTCGGGTCGGGGCGCCAGGTGTGGCCCTGGATCTCGCTGGAGGACGAGGTCAGCGCGATCCGGCACGTCATCGACTCCGACCTGCACGGTCCGGTAAACCTCACCGGACCGCACCGGGCGACCGCAGGCGGGATCGGACGCACGCTGGCCTCCCTGATGCATCGCCCGTACCTCATCCCCGCGCCGGCGTGGGCGCTGCGCCTGGGTCTCGGTCGTGCAGCAGCCGATTCCCTGCTGCTGGCGGATGCCGACGCCGTGCCCGACGCGCTCACCGGCAGCGGCTTCGAGTTCCGGCACCCGACGGCCCCGGCGGCGCTCGCCGCCGTGCTGGGCTGAGCCCCGCCGTCCTGGGCTGAGCCCCGCCGTGCTGGGCTGAGCGGCGCCGGTCGTCCGGTGCGGGCGTCAGGGTGCTTCCGACCTCAGAGGTGCGCCTGACCTCAGAGGTGCGCCTGACCTCAGAGGCGCGCCCACCCGTAGCGGCTGATGAGCGCCTGTGCGACGCGTCCGTATCGACCGGAGTCCAGCACGGATGCCTCCCGACGCATGCCGTCGTGGTGCACGCTGTACAGCTGCTCGATGTCGACCCAGGATTCGCGCCCCCGCGAATCCCAGCTGCCCGAGCCGATCAGGATGAAGTCGCGGTCGCGATCATGGCGTGTGCTCGTCATCCGCACGGCGTACACCCGGTCGGCGCTCTGCCTGCCGATCACGAGCACCGGGCGGTCCTTGCCGCGTCCGTCGTTCTCCTCGTACGGCACCCAGGTCCAGATGACCTCCCCGGAGTCCGGCATCGCGTTGCGCGAGGGCGAATAGCCGACGCTGACAGCGCCGACGCGGGCCGGATCCAGCCGGACCGTCTCGGATCCGGGCATCCGTCCCGCGTCGACGTCTCGCTGCCCGCCCTCACCCTCGACGCGAAGCCGCGCGCGAGAGCGGGGGCGGGACTGCTGCCCGCCCCCGCCTCGCCCTGACAGCGCCCTGCCGAGGATGTCGCCGATGACCGAGAGGAACCTGCTGCTCGAGCTCACCCGCCCACACTAGCGGCGGGCGCCGGCTCCAGCGCGTAGCCCTCCTCGCCGTGGACGGCGAGGTCGACGCCGGCGAGCTCGTCCTCCCCGGTGACGCGGAAGCCGATCGTCTTCTCGATCGCGAAGCCGATCGCGTAGGCCACGACGAACGAGTACACCATCACTCCCCCGGCCGCGATCACCTGCACAGCGAGCAGCCGCAGGTCGCCGCCGGTGAACAGGCCCTGGCCGGTGGCGAAGAACCCCAGGTACACCGTGCCCAGCAGCCCGCCCACGAGGTGCAGTCCGACGACGTCGAGCGAGTCGTCGAAGCCGAGCCGGAACTTCAGATCCACTGCCAGCGCGCACGCGACCCCGGAGAGGGCACCCAGCAGCAGCGCCCACCCCGGCGTCAGGTCGGCGCACGCGGGAGTGATCGCGACGAGTCCGGCGACCAGGCCGGAGACAGCCCCGACCGACGTCGGCTTGCCGACCCGCAGCTTCTCGACCAGCACCCAGCCGAGGATGCCGGCGGCCGCGGCCCCGAGCGTGTTGATCGCGATCAGGCCCACGCCGCCCATGTCCTCCGACAGCCACTCCGCGCCGGCGTTGAAGCCGAACCAGCCGAACCACAGCAGCGCAGCGCCGAGCAGCGTGAGGGGCACGTTGTGCGGCTTGTTCAGCTCGCGTCCGAAGCCGATGCGCTTGCCGAGCACGAGGGCGAGGGCGAGGGCGGCCGCGCCGGCGTTGATGTGCACCGCCGTTCCGCCGGCGTAGTCGATCACGGCCACACCGCTGTCCTCCCCGAACAGGGTCGCGCCCAGGTGCATGATCCACCCGCCGCCCCACACCCACGCCGCGATCGGGAAGTACCCGATCGTGCCGAAGACGCCCACGAAGATCAGCCACGGTCCGAACCGGGCACGATCGGCGATCGCCCCGGAGATCAGCGCGACGGTGATGATCGCGAACGTCGCGCCGTAGGCGACGCCGAGCAGGGCCACGTTGGCATCCGGTGCCGAGGCCGCCGCCGCCAGACCGAGGTCCGCGAACGGATCCCCGGCGAAGTGCGCGGGCGACGACACACTGCTCATCGAGTACCCGTAGAGCACCCAGAGCACCGCGATCAGACCGATCGCGCCGAAGCTCATCATCATCATGCTCACGACGCTCTTCGCCCGCACCAGACCGCCGTAGAAGAACGCCACCCCCGGCGTCATCAGCAGCACGAGCGCGGTCGCGGTGATCACCCACGAGACGTTGCCTGTGGCATCCATATCGAAACCTCCTCCGTAGAACGAATGAGGTCAGTCTGTGCGCGCGATGTTTCGAGCGACGACGCGCCGTGTTGCGGGCGTGTTACAGCCCGGCGGCCGGTGTGACGATCGTGTTACTCGGCCGCCGAATGCGTCAGCGCGTTCAGACGCGAGATCGCCCGCAGGTACTTCTTGCGGTACCCGCCCGCGAGCATCTCGTCGGCGAAGACCTGATCGAGCGACACCCCGGTCGCGACGATCGGCAGCTGCGCGTCGTACACCCGGTCGACGAACGCCACGAAGCGCAGCGCCTCGGACTGATCGGTCAGTGTGCGCACCTCGCGCAGGCCCACCAGTGACAGCCCGTCGATCAGGCGGATGTAGCGCGACGGATGCACCTGTGCCAGGTGCTGGATGAGCGCCGCGAACTCGTCGTCGGAGGCAGCGCCGGATGCCGACGCGCTCTCGACGGCCCGGGCGTAGCGCGCGTCATCCGCCACGAGCGCGCTGCCGTCGAGCGCGCGCTGCCGATAGTCGACGCCGTCGATGCGCAGCGTCTCGAAGCTCTCGGACATCGCGTGGATCTCGCGCAGGAAGTCCTGTGCCGCGAAACGTCCTTCGCCCAGCGCGTTGGGTGGGGTGTTGGAGGTGGCGGCCAGTTTCGTTCCCGACGCCACGAGTTCACCCAGCAGCCGCGTCATCACCATGGTGTCGCCCGGGTCGTCGAGCTCGAACTCGTCGATGCACAGCAGGTCTGCGCCGCTCAGCAGGTCGACCGTGTTCTTGTAGCCGAGCGCACCGACCAGTGCGGTGTACTCGATGAACGAGCCGAAGTACTTCCGGCGTGCGGGAAGCGCGTGGTAGACGGACGCCAGCAGGTGGGTCTTGCCGACGCCGAACCCGCCGTCGAGGTAGACGCCGGGCTTCATCGGCGTCTCCTTCGGCGCCCGGCGGAACAGGCCCGCCTTCTTCGCCGGCGCCGCTCCCTCGCCGACGAAGCGCTGCAGCAGCTGCTTGGTCGCCTCCTGCGAGGGGTAGCGGTCATCGGAGCGGTAGCTGTCGAAGGTCGCCGCGTCGAACTGCGGAGGGGGGACGAGGCTTGCCAGCATCTCGGTACCGGTCACGACAGGCGTGCGCTCGGTGAGGTGCACGACGCCCGTGCTGATCTGCTGGGTCATCACGTTCCTGAGGTCATAGTCTTACGATCCGGATGCGGGTGCGCGCCGGGGGATCTATCGTCGTAGGGGGACGGCTCAACTTTACGCCGTCGCATGCCCACCCGAGCCCGACCCAGAGGAGCCACTGTGGCCGTCGATCACGACACGTCATCCCCCAAGTTCGCCGAGTACGCCGAGCCCGGCCGCCTCGTGTCGACCGAGTGGCTCGCCGCCCACCTGGGCGCCCCCGGCCTCGTGGTCGTGGAATCCGACGAGGACGTGCTGCTCTACGAGACCGGGCACATCCCGGGCGCGGTGAAGATCGACTGGCACACCGAGCTCAACGACCCCGTCGTGCGCGACTACGTCGACGGCGAGGGCTTCGCCGAGCTGCTGAGCCGCAAGGGCATCGCCCGTGACGACACCGTGGTCATCTACGGCGACAAGAACAACTGGTGGGCGGCCTACGCACTGTGGGTGTTCTCGCTGTTCGGACACCAGGACGTGCGCCTGCTCGACGGCGGTCGTGACCGGTGGATCGCGGAGGGACGCGAGATCACCACCGACAAGACCGTGCGAGCGCGCACCGAGTACCCGGTCGTCGAGCGCGACGATTCGCAGCTGCGTGCGTACAAGGACGACGTGCTGGCGTTCATCGGCACCGGGCCGCTGATCGACGTGCGCTCCCCCGAGGAGTACAACGGCGAGCGGACCACCGCGCCCGCGTACCCCGAAGAGGGCAGCCTCCGGGCCGGCCACATCCCCACCGCGCAGAGCGTGCCGTGGGGCAGGGCGGTCGCGGAGGACGGCGGCTTCCGCTCGCGCTCCGAGCTCGAGGCGATCTATCTCGACGAGGCCGGCATCGACGACTCCGACGATGTCATCGCCTACTGTCGCATCGGTGAGCGCTCCAGCCACACCTGGTTCGTCCTGAAGCACCTGCTCGGGATCGAGAAGGTGCGCAACTACGACGGCTCGTGGACCGAATGGGGCAGCGCGGTGCGCGTGCCGATCGTCAGCGGCAGCGAGCCCGGCTCGCTCTGACAGGCCCGGCCCGCGGCGAGGTGGGATGATGGCAGGGATGACTGACACGCACGTCCCCGCCACCCTCGCCGAGTTCCGCGACGAGTTCCTCGAGCTGCCCGAAGCGGATCGACTCGAGCTGCTGCTCGAGTTCGCGAACGAGCTCCCTCCCGTCTCCGATGAGATCGCGGCTCACCCCGAGATGGCCGAGCGGGTCGCCGAATGCCAGTCCCCCGTGTACATCTACATCGAGGTCTCCGACGGCGTCGTCACCATGCATGCGACGGCGCCGCCGGAGGCCCCGACGACACGCGGCTTCGCGAGCATCCTGGCCCAGGGGCTGACGGGTCTCACGGCCGACGAGGTCCTCGCCGTGCCGAACGACTACCCGCAGAGCATCGGCCTGACGCGGCTCGTCTCGCCGCTGCGGATCGGCGGCATGACCGGGATGCTGATGCGCGCGAAGCGCCAGGTCGAGGCCAAGCGCTGAACGACGACGGTCGGCGCCGCTCCCGGCGTCAGGCCAGACCCTGCGCGGTCAACCAGCCGGTGATGGCCGACGACCAGGCGCTCTCGTCGTAGTTCCAGAGCTTGGTGTGCCGCGCGACGTGGAACTCGGGCATCGTGACGAGATCCGGTCGGGCATCGGCCAGGGCGTGCGACGCGTCAGCGGGGACGAATCCGTCGTCGTCGCTGTGCAGGATCAGGATCGGGGCGTCGAGCTCCGACGCCCTGGCGACCATGTCGAGCCTGTCGAACGGGATCGCCTCCTCGGCGCCGCTGAGCCTGGCCAGGAACCTGTTCCCGAGCGCTCCCATGGCGAGACCGGGCAGCGGCTCGCGCAGTCCCGACTCGCGCGCCTGGAAGCGCAGCACCGTGCGCCAGTCGACCACCGGCGAGTCGAGGATGACGCCGGCGATGGCATCCCGCTGCTCGGATGAGACGGCGGTCTGCAGCGCGATCGCCCCGCCCATCGACCAGCCCATCAGCACGACGCGCTGCGCGCCCTGCCGCAGCGCGTATCCGATCGCGGCGTCGACGTCGCGCCACTCGGAGGCGCCCAGTGCGTAGGAGCCGCCCCGCGTGCGCGGCGCCTCGCCGTCGTTGCGGTACGACACGACCAGGGTCGGCAGGCCCAGCGCGTGCATGACGGGGACCGCGCGCAGGCACTCGGAGCGGAGGGTGCCGCGACCGTGCACCTGGATCACCCACGTCGACGAGTCGGCCGGGAACAGCCAGGCCGGGCAGGGGCCTGCCGGCGAGCCGATCAGCACGCTCTCCCAGGGCAGGTGCAGCTCGCTCGGCGACTGGTGGTACCAGCCGCTGAACGCCGCGTCGCGATCGACTCTCGCGCCCGGCTCGATCTGGGTGAGCAGCTTGCGGCGCACGCTCGTGGCGTCGGCGCTGAGCACGGCTCCGAGCTTGACGTATCCGTAGGTGCCCGTGGTGAACAGCCCGTACCGCCCTGGCAGCTCGGTGTCGGGCGTGCGCGAGAGCTCGATCGTCTGGGCGCCGGTGTCGACAGCGAGGATCTGGGTGTCGTTCCGACGCACGGAGGGCATCACCACCCGGCGTGCCGTCGCGAGGACGGCGGCCGCTCCTGCCGCGGCTCCCGCCGCGATGGCAGCGGGGACGGCGAAGGCTACGGCGTGCCTGAGACTCTTCATCGCCTCCCGACTCTAGCCTGTCCACGTGAGCGCACACCCGGATGCCGCAGCGCTGTTCGACGCAGCGGCGGCAGAGCTTCGTGAGACGGCGTTCCGCAGCGACATCGTCGTGCGGGAGATCCCGTCACCCGCCGGGCTCGCGCCCTTCGCCCTGGCCCTCGCCGCCGACGTGCGACCCGATGATCACGGCGACTCGGTGTACGGCACCGGGCGGTTCGTGCTGCTGCACGATCCCGACGAACCGGACGCCTGGGGCGGCGCGTGGCGCATCGTCGCGTTCGCGCAGGCCCCGCTCGAGCCCGAGATCGGCACCGACCCGCTGCTGGCGGACGTCGCCTGGTCGTGGCTGGTGGACGCCCTCGACTCGCGCGACGCGGGCTATCACTCGGCGTCCGGCACGTCGACGAAGATGCTCTCCAAGGGCTTCGGCGCGCTGGCGGCGGAGGGCGACGGGGCGCAGATCGAGCTGCGCGCGTCGTGGACTCCGGATGCTCCGCTGGGCCCGCATGTGGAAGCATGGGCGGAGCTGGTCGGGATGCTCGCAGGGCTCCCGCCGGGATCAGAGGACGTCGCCGTGTTCGGCGCGAGAAAGGGTGCACGTGGCTGAGTACTCCGTGATCGACGACCGTGCGGAGTTCGAGCGGGCAGCCGAGACGCTCGCCGAGGGGTCAGGTCCGGTGGCCGTCGACGTGGAGCGAGCATCCGGATTCCGCTACTCCCAGCGCGCGTACCTGGTGCAGGTGTTCCGCCGCGGGGCGGGTGTGTTCCTGTTCGACCCGCCCGCGATCGGCGACTTCCACCCGCTTCAGGATGCCATCGGCGACGCCGAATGGGTGTTCCACGCCGCCAGCCAGGATCTGCCCTCGCTGCGTGAGCTCGACCTCGAGCCGGCGCGCATCTTCGACACCGAGCTCGCCTCCCGGCTTCTCGGCAGCGACGGCTTCGGACTCGCCGCGGTCGTCGAGCACACCCTGGGCATCACCCTGGCCAAGGCGCATTCGGCCGCCGACTGGTCGACCAGGCCGCTGCCGGGCCCGTGGCTGGAGTACGCGGCGCTGGATGTCCTTCATCTCGTCGATGTGCGCGATGCGCTCGTCGACGAGCTCGAGGCCGCAGGAAAGACCGAGATCGCCGCCGAGGAGTTCGACGCGACGCTGCACCGTCTGCCGAAGCCGCCCCGCGAGGAGCCGTGGCGCCGGCTGAGCGGGCTGCACAAGGTACGCGGTGCCCGCCAGCTGGCTGTGGCCCGGGAGCTGTGGACGGCACGCGAGCAGTACGCCGAGCAGATCGATGTCTCGCCCGGCCGCCTCGTGCCCGACCGCGCGCTGCTCGCCGCACTGCTGGCCGCGCCGCGGTCGAAGCAGGAGCTCGCCGGACTCAAGACGTTCAACGGGCGTGCGAGTCGGACGCAGATCGATCGCTGGTGGGCCGCGATCGAGCGCGGTCGCACCACCGAGGACCTGCCCCGCGAGCGCGTGCCGAGCGATGCTCTCCCGCCGCCCCGAGCGTGGGCCGATCGCAACCCGGACGCCGACCTGCGGCTGAAGGCCGCCCGCCCCGTGATCGAGGCGCTCGCCGACGAGCTGCACATGCCGACCGAGAACCTGCTGACCCCCGAGCACCTGCGTCGTGTCGCCTGGCAGCCGCCGGCCGATCTGACCGCCGAGTCCGTCGCCGCCGCGCTGCTCGAGCTCGGCGCTCGCCCCTGGCAGGTTGCGCATACCGCACAGAAGATCGTCGATGCGTTTGTAGAGGGGCCGCAAACGGCCGTCGAGGGGCTCCCGAACGCTTCGTAGGTTCGATCCAACCGATTCAGAGCGGCCCTACCCCGCTCCTAGGCTGGACGTGAACCCCAACCTATGGAGGCAGAGTGGCCGAGATCTCGGACGTCTACTTCGTCGATGGAGTGCGCACCCCGTTCGGGCGCGCCGGCGAAAAGGGCATGTACTGGAACACCCGCGCGGATGACCTCGCCGTCAAGGCGACCATCGGCCTGATGGAGCGCAACGCCGCCGTGCCGGCCGACCGCATCGACGACGTCGCCATCGCCGCGACCTCGCAGACCGGCGACCAGGGTCTCACCCTCGGCCGGTCTGTCGCCATCCTCGCCGGCCTTCCGCAGACCGTCCCCGGCCTCGCCGTCGAGCGCATGTGCGCCGGCGCGATGACCAGCGTCACCACGATGGCCGCGTCGATCGGCGTCGGCATGTACGACGTCGCCCTGGCCGGCGGCGTCGAGCACATGGGCCACCACCCCATCGGCGGCAACGCCGACCCGAACCCGCGCTTCGTCGCGGAGAAGATGGTCGACCCCGGCGCCCTGAACATGGGGGTCACCGCCGAGCGCATCTTCGACCGCTTCCCGCACCTCACCAAGGAGCGCTCCGACCGCTTCGGCATGCTCAGCCAGCACAAGGTGCAGGCCGCGTACGACGCGGGCAAGATCCAGCCCGACCTCGTGTCGGTGGCGATCAAGGGAGCCGACGGCGCCTGGGGACTCGCGACCGAGGACGAGGGCCGTCGCCCGCAGACCACGATGGAGGACCTCGCCGCGCTGAAGACGCCCTTCCGTCCACACGGTCGCGTCACCGCCGGCACCTCCTCGCCGCTGACCGACGGTGCGACCATGTCGCTGCTGGCCGGCGGCGGCGCGGTCAAGGAGTTCGGGCTCACCCCGAAGATGCGGATGGTCTCCTTCGCCTTCGCCGGCGTGCAGCCCGAGATCATGGGCATCGGTCCGATCCCCTCGACCGAGAAGGCCCTGAAGAAGGCCGGCCTCGAGATCTCCGACATCGGTCTGTTCGAGCTGAACGAGGCGTTCGCGATCCAGGTGATCTCCCTGCTCGATCACTTCGGCATCGCCGACGACGACCCGCGCGTGAACCAGTGGGGCGGCGCGATCGCCCTGGGACACCCGCTCGCGGCATCCGGAGTGCGTCTGATGATCCAGCTCGCCGCGCAGTTCGCCGAACGACCGGACGTGCGCTACGGCCTGACCGCCATGTGCGTGGGGCTGGGCCAGGGCGGCTCGGTCGTCTGGGAGAACCCGTTCTACGACGGCAAGAAGAGGAAGTGACGGCGATGAAGGACACGACCAACGCCCCGTATGCCGGCATCGACTTCACACCGCTCTCCGCTCTCGCCGACGGAGAGGTGGTCACGCACTCCCCCGTTCGAGACATCCGCCTCGGCTCGGGCCGGGTGCTCGCGCTCATCACCCTCGACAACGGTCGAGACCACACCAGGCCGAACACGCTGGGCCCTGCCACGCTGATCGAACTGGGCGAGACGCTCGAGTCGCTGAAGGCCCGTGCGGCGGCGGGCGAGATCCAGGCGGTCGGCGTCACCGGCAAGCAGTACATCCTCGCCGCCGGAGCCGACCTCTCCGACATCAGCCGGCTGGGCTCGAAGGACAACGCGCGCCTGATCGCGCAGCTCGGACACAAGGTGCTCGGCTCGCTGTCGGAGCTCGGCGTGCCGTCGTTCGCGTTCGTCAACGGGCTCGCGCTCGGCGGCGGCATGGAGATCGCCCTGAACTCCACCTACCGCACGGTCGATGCATCGGCTGCGGCGCTCGCGCTGCCCGAGGTCTTCCTCGGCATCATCCCCGGCTGGGGCGGCGCCTACCTCGTGCCGAACCTCATCGGCATCGAGAAGGCCCTCGAGGTCGTCATCTCCAACCCGCTCAAGCAGAACCGCATGCTCAAGCCGCAGCAGGCGTTCGAGCTCGGTCTGATGGATGCCATCTTCCCGGCATCCACCTTCCTGGAGAGCTCGCTCAGCTGGGCGGATGACGTGCTCGGCGGAAAGAAGGTCGAGCGCAGGAACGAGCCCGGCAAGATCGAGCGCACGGTCAAGTGGCCGATCGCGATCAAGACGGCACGCGGCATGCTCGAGTCGAAGATCGGCACCGTTCCGCGCTCGCCCTACGTCGCGCTCGACCTGCTCGACAAGGCCAGGAGCGGCACCAGGGCCGAGGGCTTCGCCCGAGAGGACGAGGCGCTGGCCGAGCTCGTCACCGGCGACCAGTTCGCCGCGTCGATGTACGCCTTCGACCTCGTGCAGAAGCGCGCGAAGCGCCCCGTCGGCGCTCCCGACAAGGCTCTGGCGAAGAAGGTCACCAAGGTCGGCATCATCGGTGCGGGTCTGATGGCCAGTCAGTTCGCGCTGCTCTTCGTGCGCAGGCTCCAGGTGCCGGTGCTGATCACCGACCTCGATCAGGCACGTGTGGACAAGGGCATGGCGTACATCCACGACGAGATCGGAAAGCTCGAGCAGAAGGGCCGCCTCGACGGCGACACCGCCAACAGGCTGCGCTCGCTCGTCACGGGCACGACCGACAAGAGCCAGTACGCCGACTGCGACTTCGTGATCGAGGCCGTGTTCGAGGAGGTCGGTGTCAAGCAGCAGGTGTTCGGCGAGATCGAGAAGATCGTCGCCGACGATGCGATCCTCGCCACGAACACCTCGTCGCTGTCCGTCGAGGAGATCGGCTCGAAGCTCGCCCATCCCGAGCGCCTGGTCGGCTTCCACTTCTTCAACCCGGTTGCGGTGATGCCGCTGATCGAGATCGTGAAGACGCCGCACACGGCGGAGGCCGCGCTGTCGACGGCGTTCGTCGTCGCGAAGGGTCTGGGCAAGAACGCGGTCCTCACCGCGGACGCACCCGGATTCGTCGTGAACCGTCTGCTCGCGAAGGTCATGGGCGAAGCAGCACGCGCCGTCTACGAGGGCACGCCGATCGCCGACGTCGAGAAGGCCTTCGGTCCGCTCGGTCTGCCGATGGGGCCGTTCCAGCTGATCGACCTCGTCGGGTGGAAGGTCGCCGCACACGTGCAGGACACCATGGTGCGCCACTTCCCCGATCGCTTCTACGCCAACGAGAACTTCCACGCTCTCGCCGAGCTGGATGCCGTCGTCGAGAAGGACAAGGGCGGCCGGGTCGTCGGCTGGACCAAGAGCGCCGAGAAGGTGCTCAAGGGTCACGTCGGCAGCTCTCCGGCATCCGCCGACACCATCCTGCAGCGCGTGCAGGACGGCCTGGCGCAGGAGATCCACCTCATGCTGGACGAGGGCGTCGTGCCCGAGGTGGAGGACATCGACCTCTGCCTGATCCTCGGCGCGGGCTGGCCGTTCATCGACGGCGGCGCCTCGCCCTACCTCGACCGCGAAGGCGCGTCGGAGCGGGTCTTCGGCGGCACGTTCCACACCCCGCCGATCCGCGGGATCGCGCAGAGCTGACGCTCGAGCGAGCAGGGGTCGCACCGTCTGGTGCGGCCCCTGTCGCCGTTCCGCGTGGCTCGCTCAGCCCGCCGGTGCGGGTCGGTGGTCGTCCTCACCGCGTCGCGGCCAGTGCGCGAAGGCCCGCTCCGCGAGCGCGGTGATCGTGAGCGACGGGTTCACGCCGGGGTTCGCCGGCACAGCCGAGCCGTCGACGACGTGCAGCCCCGGATGCCCCCACACCCGGTTCCAGGCATCCACCACGCCACGGTCGGGCGAGTCGCTGATCACCGCACCGCCGAGGAAGTGCGCCGTCAGAGGGATCCCGAACACCTCCGGCCACGAGCCGCGCGGCTCGGTTCGCACGCCGGTCTCGCGCTGCATGCGCCCGGCGATGGCAGCCACGGCGCGATGGGCCTCCGGCAGGTGCGACGGATTCGGCGCGCCGTGTCCCTGCCGACTCGTGAGCACGTCGCGTCCGAAACGGCGGCGCAGCGACAGGGTGAGCGAGTTGTCCGCGGTCTGCATGACCAGCGCGATGATGCCGCGCTCGCTCCAGCGGTGCAGGCTGGCCAGGCGCAGCTGACGCAGCGGATGCCGGCCGAATGCCGCGAGCAGCGAACTGATCCTCCTGGCCAGGGAGCGACCTCCGGGGACGAGGACCGTCGCGAGAGCGCCCATCAGGTTGGACCCGGGACCGTAGCGCACGTTCTCGACGTGCGTGCGCTCGTCGACGTGGAACGACGTGGTGATCGCCACACCGTGGGCGTACCCCGCGGCATCCGGAACCCGCGTCGCCACCGCCCCGTCCAGCGCCTCCGAATTCGTTCGGGTGAGCCGTCCGACGGCATCCGAGATCCGGGGCAGCGCGGCCGACGCTCGCATCCGGTGCAGCAGCTGCTGGGTACCCCAGGTGCCGGCCGCGAGCACCACCTGCTCGGAGCGGATGGTCCGGCGTCGGCGGCGCAGCCAGGCGCCCGAGCGCTCGGTGGTGACGAGGTAGCCGCCGCGCGGATCCTCGCGCACCTCGACGACGGTGCGCAGCGCCTCGATCCGCGCGCCACGCCGCTCGGCGAGGGCGAGGTAGTTCTTCGCCAGCGTGTTCTTCGCGCCCACCCGGCAGCCGATCATGCAGTTGCCGCACAGCGTGCATCCGGTGCGATCCGGTCCCTGCCCGCCGAAGTACGGATCCGGCACCCGCACCCCCGGCATGCCGAGGAAGACCCCCACCGGAGCCCGGCGGAAGGTCTCTCCCACGCCGAGATCTTCGGCGTCACCCGCCATGATCCGCTCGACCGGACCGGTGTGCGGGTACTCGTCGACGACGCCCAGCATGCGCTTCGCCGTCGCGTAGTGCGGGGCGAGCTCGCTCTGCCAGTCGCTGCCGGCGGGCCAGTTCCGATCGGCGAAGAAGGCCGGCGGCGGCTCGTACAGCGTGTTCGCGTAGTTCAGCGATCCGCCGCCGACCCCGGCGCCGGCGAGGATCATGACATGCGGCAGGCGGTGGATGCGCTGCACGCCGAAGCACCCGAGCCTCGGTGCCCACAGGTAGCGACGCACATCCCACGACGTCTTCGCGAAGTCGCTGTCGTCGAAGCGTCTGCCGGCCTCGAGCACCCGCACTCGGTATCCCTTCTCGGACAGGCGCAGCGCCGCGACCGATCCCCCGAAGCCGGATCCCACGATCACGACATCCTCGTCGTACGGCATGTGCTCACTCCCTCGGAATCATCATGGTGACGGCGCCCGGGCGCACACCGATGCTGCACTCCCCCACCCCGACGCGCTCGCCGTCGGCGTAGACGACCAGATCGGGGGCCGACACCCGCACCGAGGTGGCCCGCTCGTGCCGCACCTCGGGACGCCGCAGGTGACGCCCGCGCAGCAGCAGCGGGAACAGGCGCACCAGCCGCGCGCGGCTGACGGGCGCGACGTGCACCACGTCGAGGTGACCGTCGTCAGGGTCGGCGCCGGGGCAGATCGGCATCCCGCCACCGTAGCTGCGGGTGTTGCCGACGGCCAGCAGGGTGCCCGGCCGCACCTGAGCGCTGCCGCCGTCGATCGAGACCCGGAACACGACCGGACGCAGGCGCACGAGTTCGATCACCAGCGCCAGGTAGTAGCGCAGCGGGCCGCGGGGGCGCCGCAGCGCATTCGTGCGCTCGCTCACCTTCGCGTCGAAGCCGAGGGCGGCGACGGTGAGGAAGACCCGTTCCGAGCCCCGCGACGAGACCGTGCCGAGATCGATGGTGCGGGCGCGGCCGTGGATCGCGGCGAGGGCGGCCGTCCGCGGATCGCGGGTGGGGATGCCGAGCGACCGGGCGAGGTCGTTCCCTGTGCCGGCAGGCACCAGTGTGATCGGCTTCCCGCTCTGCGCCAGCACGTCGACGATGCCGGTGAGGGTGCCGTCGCCGCCGACGACGACGATGCCGTCGGACTGGGCGCGCACCGCCCGGCGGGCGAGAGACAGGGTCTGCTCGGCCGACTCCCCCACGAGAAGGGTCACCTCGGCCCCGGCCGCCCGCAGCGCGCGCTCGGCCGCGGCTCCCACCCGCACGGCGTGCCCCCTGCCCGCCTGCGGGTTGACGATGAGGGCGAGGCGCACGGGTTCACCCACCGCGCGAGCTCAGCGCTTCTGGCTGAGAGAGAGGTCGAGGGCCCCGGTCTGGCCGGGAGCCTTCGCGACCGGGATCCGGGTGCCGCCGACCTGCGCCACGATGTCGGCCGTGATCTTGTCGACCGTGAGTCCGGCGTCCTCGAGGATCTGCTCGCGGGACGCGTGCTGGAGGAACTCGTCCGGCACACCCAGCTCGTCCACCCCGGTGTCGATCCCCGCCTCGCGCAGCACCTGGCGCACGCGCGTGCCGATGCCGCCGACGCGGATGCCGTCTTCCAGCGTGATCACCAGACGATGCCGTGCCGCCAGGGAGACGACCGACGACTGCACGGGCACCGCCCACCTCGGATCGATCACCGTCGCCCCGATGCCGCGCGCGCTCAGACGCGCGGCGATGTCGACGGCCACCTCGGCGAACGCGCCGATCGCGACGATCAGCACGTCCTCCTCATCGCCGCGGGCGAGCACGTCGGTGCCGTCGGCGAGACGCTCGATCGCGGTGATCGGGTCGGGCACATCGCCCTTGGGATAGCGGATCACCGTCGCCGCGTCGTCGATCGCGACGGCTTCGGCGAGGCACTCGCTCAGACGCACGGCGTCGCGCGGCGCGGCGATCCGGATGCCGGGCACCATCTGCAGCATCGCGAGATCCCAGACGCCGTTGTGACTCGGCCCGTCCGGCCCGGTCACGCCGGCGCGGTCGAGCACGAACGTCACCCCGGCGCGATGCAGGGCGACGTCCATCAGCACCTGGTCGAAGGCGCGATTCATGAACGTCGCGTAGATGGCCACGACGGGGTGCAGGCCGCCGAACGCGAGTCCCGCGGCGGATGCCACGGCGTGCTGCTCGGCGATGCCGACGTCGTACACCCGATCGGGGAAGCGCTCGGCGAAGGCGGCCAGGCCGGTCGGACGCAGCATCGCGGCGGTCATCGCGATGACCTTGTCGTCGCGGCTGCCGATCTCGACGAGCGCGTCGGAGAACACCGAGGTCCACGAGGTGCCGGACGACGACGACAGGGCTCCGCCGGTCTTCGGATCGATGCGCCCGACCGCATGGAACTGGTCGGCCACGTCGTCGAGGGCGGGCTGGTAGCCGCGCCCCTTCTCGGTGATGGCGTGCACGATCACGGGTGCGCCGTAGTCCTTGGCGTAGCGCAGCGTCTCGATGAGCGCCTCGACGTCGTGGCCGTCGACCGGCCCGAGGTACTTGATGTCGAGGTTGGAATACAGCGCCACGTTGTTCGCGAACCGCGAGAGGAAGCCGTGGGTGCCGCCGCGCACGCCGCGGAACACCGCGCGGCCGAGCGGGCCGAACGCGCGGAACAGCCGGTCGGACTTGCGGTGCATCTCGCGGTACATACCCGCGGTGCGCACGCGGTTGAGATAGCGCGACATGCCGCCGATGGTCGGCGCGTAGGAACGGCCGTTGTCGTTGACGACGATGACGAGGTTGCGCTCGTTGTCGTCACTGATGTTGTTCAGCGCCTCCCACGTCATCCCCCCCGTGAGGGCGCCGTCGCCGACGACCGCCACGACGTGCCGATCGGCGCGTCCTGTCGCGGTGAACGCACGCGAGATGCCGTCGGCCCAGCTCAGCGAGCTCGACGCGTGCGACGACTCGACGACGTCGTGCACGCTCTCGGATCGCTGCGGGTATCCGGCGAGCCCGCCGCGGGAGCGCAGCTCGGAGAAGTCCTGGCGACCGGTGAGCAGCTTGTGCACGTACGACTGGTGGCCGGTGTCGAAGATGATCGGGTCGTCCGGAGACGAGAACACGCGGTGCAGCGCGATCGTGAGCTCGACGACGCCGAGATTCGGGCCGAGGTGCCCGCCGGTGCGAGCGACGTTCTCCACGAGGAATGCACGGATCTCAGCCGCCAGCTCGACCAGTTCCCCGCTGGAGAGTCGATCGAGATCTCGGGGGCCGGTGATGCTCGGCAGGATCGGCATGGACGTCCTTCCGCGACGTGGATCGCCCGCCGGGGAAGGCGTGCGCATCCGAATATTCTACCTCGGGATGCGGCAGGGGCCCGGATGCCGAAGCATCCGGGCCCCTGCGCGACGCGGGTCAGACCAGCGAACGCAGCACGTACTGCAGGATTCCGCCGTTGCGGTAGTAGTCGGCCTCACCGGGTGTGTCGATGCGGACGACCGCGTCGAAGGTGATCGGCTCGCGACCCTCGGCGGAGAACTCGCTCGGGGTGGCCGTGACCTTGACCGTCTTCGGCGTGGTGCCCTCGTTGAGAGCCGTCAGACCCTCGATCGAGATGACCTCGGTGCCGTCGAGCCCGAGCGACTCCCAGCTCTCCCCGGCGGGGAACTGCAGCGGGACGACGCCCATGCCGATGAGGTTGGAGCGGTGGATGCGCTCGAAGCTCTCGGTGATGACCGCCTTCACGCCGAGCAGGTTGGTGCCCTTGGCCGCCCAGTCGCGCGACGAGCCCGATCCGTACTCCTTGCCGCCGAAGATCACCAGCGGGATGCCCTGGTCCTGGTAGTTCTGCGATGCGTCGTAGATGTACGCCTGCGGGCCACCCTCCTGCGTGAAGTCGCGGGTGAAGCCGCCCTCGATCTGCTGACCGTCGTTGACGGCCTTGACGAGCGCGTTCTTCAGGCGGATGTTCGCGAACGTGCCGCGGATCATCACCTCGTGGTTTCCGCGGCGCGAGCCGTAGGAGTTGAAGTCGCGCTGCTCGACACCGTGCTCGGTGAGGTACTGCGCGGCCGGCGTGCCGGCCTTGATGTTTCCGGCCGGCGAGATGTGGTCGGTGGTGACCGAGTCGCCCAGCGTCGCCAGCACGCGAGCGCCGCTGATGTCGGTGACCGGAGCGGGGGTCAGCTCCATGCCGTCGAAGTAGGGCGCCTTGCGCACGTAGGTCGACGCCTCGTCCCATTCGAAGATCGGCCCGGTCGGCGTCGGCAGGTTCTTCCAGCGCTCGTCGCCGTCGAAGACGGTGGCGTACTGCTTGATGAACTGGTCGCGCGAGATCGAGCTGTCGATGATCTCCTGCACCTCTTCGGTGGCCGGCCAGATGTCCTTGAGGAACACGTCGTTGCCGTCGGCGTCCTGGCCCAGAGCATCGGCCTCGAAGTCGAAGTGCATCGAGCCGGCGAGGGCGTACGCGACGACCAGCGGCGGGCTGGCCAGGTAGTTCATCTTCACGTCGGGGCTGATGCGCCCCTCGAAGTTGCGGTTGCCCGAGAGCACTGCCGTGACGGCGAGGTCGTGCTCGTTGATCGCCTCGGACACCTCTTCGATCAGCGGGCCGGAGTTTCCGATGCAGATCGTGCAGCCGTAGCCGACCGTGTAGAAGCCGAGACCCTCGAGGTCCTTGTCGAGGCCGGACTTCTCGTAGTAGTCGGTGACGACCTTCGAGCCGGGGCCGAGAGTGGTCTTCACCCACGGCTTCTGCTTCAGGCCCTTCTCGCGCGCCTTGCGGGCGAGAAGACCGGCGGCGATCATCACCGACGGGTTCGACGTGTTGGTGCACGACGTGATGGCGGCGAGGGTGACGGCGCCGTTGTCGAGGATGTACTTCTGCCCGTCGGGAGTCGTCACCTTGACCGGGTTGGATGCGCCGTGCCCGCCGCTCGAGGCGAGCATGGAGTGCTGGTGCTCGTCCTCGTGCTGGTACGACACGCCCTCCTCCGACACGTGCTCGCGCTCGACGCCGGGCGCGTTGCCGGGATCGGATGCCGGGAACGTGCCCTCGACCTCGACCGAGGCCTCGTTCGCCGAGGTGTAGTTCAGGATGTCCTTCTCGAACTGCTGCTTCGCCTCGGCCAGCAGGATGCGGTCCTGCGGGCGCTTGGGACCGGCGATCGAGGGGACGACCGTCGACAGGTCGAGCTCCATGTACTCCGAGTACGTGGGCTCCTTGTCGGCGTCGTGCCACAGGCCCTGCACCTTGGCGTACTGCTCGACGAGCTCGACGGCGTGCTCGTCACGGCCGGTGAGGCGCAGGTAGTCGAGCGTCACGTCATCGATCGGGAACATCGCCGCGGTCGAACCGAACTCGGGCGACATGTTGCCGATGGTCGCGCGGTTCGCGAGCGGGACGGAGGCCACACCGGCGCCGTAGAACTCGACGAACTTGCCGACCACGCCGTGCTGGCGGAGCATGTCGGTGATCGTGAGCACCACGTCGGTCGCGGTCACGCCGGCGGGGATCTCGCCGGTGAGCTTGAAGCCCACCACGCGCGGGATGAGCATCGACACCGGCTGACCGAGCATCGCCGCCTCGGCCTCGATGCCGCCGACGCCCCAGCCGAGCACGCCCAGACCGTTGACCATCGTGGTGTGCGAGTCGGTGCCGACGCAGGTGTCGGGGTATGCGCGCAGCACGCCGTCGACGGTGCGGTCGTAGATGACCTTGGCCAGGTGCTCGATGTTCACCTGGTGCACGATGCCGGTGCCCGGGGGCACGACCTTGAAGTCGTCGAACGCGGTCTGACCCCAGCGCAGGAACTGGTAGCGCTCGCCGTTGCGCTGGTACTCGATCTCGACGTTGCGCTCGATCGCGTCCGGGCGCCCGAACAGGTCGGCGATGACGGAGTGGTCGATGACCATCTCGGCGGGAGAGAGCGGGTTGATGCGATTCGGGTCACCGCCGAGCGCGGTGACGGCCTCGCGCATGGTGGCGAGGTCGACGATGCAGGGCACGCCGGTGAAGTCCTGCATGACCACGCGCGCCGGCGTGAACTGGATCTCGGTGTCGGGCTCCGCGGTGGGGTCCCACGAACCGAGCGCCTCGATCTGCGCCTTCGTGACGTTCGCGCCGTCCTCGGTGCGCAGCTGGTTCTCGAGAAGCACCTTCAGAGCGAAGGGGAGCCTCTCGTGACCCGCGACCGTGTCGATGCGGAAGATCTCGTAGTCGGTGCTGCCGACTGTCAGGGTGCTCTTGGCACCGAAGCTGTTCACCGTGGACACGAATCC
Organism: Microbacterium sp. AR7-10; assembly: GCF_001878835.1. Classification (NCBI taxonomy): domain Bacteria; kingdom Bacillati; phylum Actinomycetota; class Actinomycetes; order Micrococcales; family Microbacteriaceae; genus Microbacterium; species Microbacterium sp. AR7-10. The sequence goes on from NZ_MJIR01000002.1 coordinate 42,135, forward strand.
GTCTCCTTCTGATCGGATGGGAGCGACAGGCGCTTCCATCTTGCTCGCCGAGTGAGCGGCACGGCTAGCAAGGTTGGCCTTACCAGTGTGCGTCGTGCGGCCGCTCGACGGAACGAGCAATTTATCTTGACGTCAAGATAAATCTACCAGAACGGACGCCGGTCCGCCGTCAGTCGGCGCGTCGGTAGAGCGCGCGGACGACGAGCCAGGTGACGGCGACCATCGGCGCGAACAGCGGCAGCCCCATCACCAGCTTGAGGGTGCCGAGCAGGGTCACCTGGTCGGTCAGGTACAGCGGCAGCTGCACGGACAGTCGCAGCAGGAACAGCGCACCCCAGGCCAGTCCCAGCCAGAAGAAGGCGCGCCGCTTGCGACGGTCCCCCCGCCACGCGGTGCCCTCTCCCATCAGGAACCCGACGGCGAGTCCGATGATCGACCAGCCGGCGAGGGCCGCGACGACCATCACCGTGCCGTAGAGCGCGTTCGTGATCAGACCGGGGACGAAGTTGTCGGCGCCGCGCCCCGTCCACAGCGCCAGGCCTGCCGCCGCGGCCACGGCCACCAGGCCGCCGAACGCCGCAGCGGGAGGCGACTTCTGCGCGATCCGGATGATCGTGAGCACGCACGCGATGCCGACCGACACGCCGAGCGACAGCAGCAGGGGCTCCGGCTGCAGGGTGAACAGGACGACGAAGGCCAGGCTGGGAAGGACAGACTCGATGATCCCGCGCCAGCCGCCCATCGCACGCCACACGATGCGCTGCGCGCTCTCGTCGGTCTCCGAGCTCAGGCCGGCCCGGCGCGCCGCACCGCCGAGGGCGGTGCCGATCACCTCCGCAGCCGACGGCTCGGCAGCCGAGGGCTCCGCCGAGCCGATCGGCTCAGCCGCGGGATGCCGGGAGCTCGCCTCGTCGCGCCGGTCGTCGGCGGGTGTCACGCCGATCCCGGCGTGGACGGCATCTTCAGCGGGATCAGGTCGCGAGGGGGCATCGGCGTCGCGCCTCGCACCACGACGATCGACCGGAACAGGTCCTCCACCTGCTCGGCCGCTGCCGGATCGGACGCGGCATCGCCGCCGATGACTCCGCGCAGGAACCATCGCGGGCCGTCGACGCCGACGAACCTCGCCAGCCGCATGCCGGACCCCTCCGCAGCCGTGGCGGGTACCTCGGCCAGCAGCTCCTTGCCGAGCGTGCCCTCACGTTCCTCGACCCGTCCACCCTGCGTGCGGATCTGATCGCGCAGCTGCACGCGGGTCTCATCCCACAGCCCTCGCGAGCGCGGCGCGGCGAAGGGCTGCACCTGCAGCGACGAGCCGGCGTAGTCGAGGCCGACCGCGACGATCCGCTTGCTCTGCTCCTCGACCTCGAGGCGGAGATTCAGTCCCTCTCGGGGCAGCACCTTGATGCCGCCGAGGTCGATGTACGGGCGCACGGGGTTCGCCTCGCTGTCGTCGAACGGGCCGGCGGTCGCCCGGTCGGCCGGGGCGGACTTCAGCGTGGGTTCGATCTCTTCAGTCATTCGCTCTTTCCCTGGGTATAGCCGGTCGACCCGAATCCGCCGTCACCGCGGACGCTCTCGGGCAGTTCGTCGACGGGTTCGAACCGCGCTTGGACGACGGGCATCACGATGAGCTGCGCGATGCGGTCGCCGACCGCCACATCGTACGCTTCCCGGCTGTCGGTGTTCAGCAGGCTGACCCGGATCTCGCCGCGGTAGCCCGCATCCACGGTGCCGGGCGAGTTGACCACGGTGATGCCGTGCTTGGCGGCGAGACCGCTGCGCGGCACGACGAAGGCGGCGTACCCCTCCGGCAGCGCGATGCGCACGCCCGTTCCGATCAGCGCCCGCTCGCCGGGCTCGAGCCGGACGGCCTCGGTCGACACCAGATCGGCCCCGGCATCTCCGGGGTGCGCGTAGAACGGGACGTTCGCCGCGATAATGGGGACGGCAACGGAATGAGTCACCCCATGAGGCTAATGCAGAACCCCCACCCCGACACGCGCGAGACCTATCGCGAGCGACTGGCCCCCGGCCTCTGGCTCCTGGTCACCATCGCCCTGGCCGGCCCGATGGTGTCGCTCGTGCTGACGCCGCTCGACCCGAGCCTCGCGCTGGCGGTCGGAGCGATCGTCTCGCTCGTGCTGGTGACCCTGAGCATCGTGCTCTCCCCCACCGTCCGCGTGGTCGACGGCGTGCTGCACGCGGGGCGCGCGCACATCGACGCCGTGTGGCTGGGTGAGCCCCGCGAGTTCTCCGGCGAGGAGGCCAGGGCCCGGCGCTCCCATCAGATCGCCAGGGACGGCTGGAACCTGCTCCGCGGCGGCATCGACGGCGTCGTCGTCGTGCCCGTCACCGACCCGGACGACCCGGTGAGCAGCTGGACGATCTCGTCGCGCACCCCGGACCGTCTCGCGGCGGCGATCAGCTCGGCGCGTGCAGTGCGCCGCTGACGGGCCGGAACGCAGAACGCGCCCCAGGCCATCGGGCCGGGGGCGCGTGCGGGTCGGTGATCAGGCGGCGCATTCCTTGCAGATCGGGCCGTCCGCGCCGTCGTGGTCGAGCTGCGAGCGGTGCTTCACGAGGAAGCAGCTCATGCAGGTGAACTCGTCCTGCTGCGCGGGCAGCACGACGACATCGAGCTCCATGTCGGAGAGGTCGGCGCCAGGGAGCTCGAACCCGGTGGGGTTGTCCGAGTCCTCGACATCGCCGGCGCCGGACTGGGTGCTCGGCACGCGCTCCTTGAGGGCTTCGATCGACTCGGAGTCGTCTTCGCTCTTGCGAGGGGCGTCGTAATCGGTTGCCATGCGGTGATTCTCCACTTCCGTGGTGCGAGTGTTCGAGGTGGGGGGATCCGATTTCGGGTGATCGGCGGGCCATAGTTTGCACGACTGCGCACCAATAAGCAAATGCCATGCGGCCCGATCGGGGAAACTCGCGGCACGCCCACGGTATTCCGCACGCGATCAGGGTGCGCGTGACACCATGAACGCACACCCATCAGAGGGGCATTGGCATGGAAAACGTCACCATCATCGGAACGGAAGCGGGAGTCCTCGTCCTCGCGACCGAGTCCGGGCAGCGCTTCGCGCTGCCCATCGACGACGTCCTGCACCGCGAGGTGCGTCGCGCGACCCGCGAGTCCGAACCCGCGCCGGCGCGTCTGGCCGCGAGCCCGCGGGACATCCAGGCGCAGATCCGCGCGGGTCTGACGGCGGCAGAGGTCGCTGCGCTGCTCGGCGTCAGCGAGTCCGATGTGGCGCGCTTCGAGGGTCCCGTCCTCGCCGAGCGCGAGCACATCGTCAACCAGGCTCTCGCGGTGCCGGTGCTGATCGGCAGCGAGGTGGAGCCCGACGCGCAGCCCACCTTCGGCTCCGCGGTGCGCGCCAAGCTGGCAGACCTGGCCGCGTCGGACGAGCGCTGGGCGAGCTGGAAGGACGACACGGGCTGGACGGTCAAGCTCGAGTTCACGGCGAACGACGTCGCACACGACGCGCGCTGGGCCTTCGACCCGCGCCGCAGCACCCTGTCGCCCGTCAACGCCGACGCCACACAGCTCTCCCGGCAGGGGTCGCTTCCCGAGGGGCTCATCCCACGCCTCCGCGCGGTCGATGCGGAGCGCGTGTCGCCGTACAAGGACGACAGCCGTTTCGACTCCGGGGCGTTCGGACCCCGTCTTCTTCCGCCGCCCGAGGAGGCCGAGGAGATCCCCGTCGCGGAGCACTCCAGTGCAGCAGCTCACGATGCCGCCGCCCGGCGCGCCCCCGACGAGCACCGCACGAGTTCGGAGACCGCCGACCTGCTCGAGGCGCTGCGCCGCCGACGGGGCCAGCGCGAGAGCGCACCGCTGTTCGACGAGGCCGACGAGGACGCATCCCCGCTGGCGCTGTTCGACCCGCTCGACGAGCCTGCCGAGGCGCCTGCGGAGACGAGGTCGGCCGAGACGCCGGCGACGAAGCCTGCGCCGGAGGCTGCAGCCGAGCAGCCGAGCGGTCGCCGGAAGCGCCGCAACGCGATGCCCTCCTGGGACGAGATCGTGTTCGGAGCGCGTACGGACGAGTGAGCGCGGGCTGATCCGTCAGCGCCGGAAGGCGCCCAGCCTGATGAAGGGCACCCGCCACTCCTCGGGCGTGAGCGCGCCGTGCTGGCCCACCATGCCGCGGGCCCGCTGGTCGTCGGCCTCGCCGTCGTAGAGAGCGACGGTGCCGCGGGCGATCACCAGCATGTCGCCGATGCGTCGGCGCACGGCATCCGAGGCGACAGGTCCGAACAGGCCCGCCTCGATCGCCTCGGCTCGGCTGACCACGTCCGCCGCGCCCTCCAGATCCCGCCGCCAGCGCGACAGCAGCGCCGCCTGGTCGACGTCCGGCTCGGTGTAGACGTGCAGCATCCGCGGTTCGCCGCCGATGTGCCGGATGCCGTCGTGCCAGCCACCTGCGGCATCCAGGATCAGGTGACGGTGCTGCGGCACATCGATCATCCCGTGATCCGCCGTGACCAGCACCCCCACCCCGTCGGGAACCGTCCGCGAGAGCGCGGCGTCGACATCCTCCAGAGCGGCGACCCACTCGGCCGAGTCGACGCCGTGCCGGTGCCCTGCTTTGTCCACCTCGGGCAGGTAGCAGTACACGATGGCGCCGTCGTGGGCGTCGGCGAGCTCCCACGCGAGCTGCACGCGCTCGGCCGCGCCCGGTGCCGAACGGAACTCGGCGCCGCGCAGCGTCGCCCCGGAGAACCCGCTGCCGGCGTAGGCCGGGATGCCCAGGGCGAACACCGGATGTCCGCTCGCTGCGCCCTGCTCGAAGACGGTCGGGGCGCTCTGCCACTCCAGCGGATCGATGCCTCCGGCCTCCCATCCGCTGAGCAGGTTCACCAGCGCATCGGACTCGGGATCCCGCACGCTGTAGCCCACCAGGCCATGTGCCCCGGGGACGGCCCCGGTGAGCAGACTGGTCAGCGCGGCCGCGGTCGTGGTCGGGAACACCGATCCCGCGACGTCCTTCTTCGCCATGGCCGACGACAGCGTGCGCGCGTGCCCGGCGTGCGCGCGCAGCGCCGGCGCCCCCAGTCCGTCCACGACCACCAGCACGACCGACCGCGCCAGGGGAAGGTCCGCGGATCCGCCCCGCAGCGCGGCGAGGAGCTGCGGCGCCACCCCGCTGATGTTCCGCGTCGAATCGAGGCTGGTCGGTAGGATGAGAGGCATCCGGGTCAGTCTCGCACAGGTGGCCCGACGCACCGCGCCCGAGCGCCGTCGCGAGTCCGCACCGAGCGACCAGCAGGAAGTCCATGCCAAAGCCCTCGTCATCCGAGCCCGTTCAGGAGCGCATCCAGGACATCGACCTGTCGCAGGAGATGCAGGGCTCGTTCCTCGAGTACGCCTACTCGGTGATCTACTCCCGTGCGCTGCCCGACGCGCGCGACGGTCTGAAGCCCGTCCAGCGGCGCATCCTCTACCAGATGGCCGAGATGGGGCTGCGGCCCGACCGCGGGCACGTCAAGAGCGCCCGCGTCGTCGGCGAGGTGATGGGAAAGCTGCACCCGCACGGCGACTCCGCCATCTACGACGCTCTCGTGCGCCTGGCGCAGGACTTCGCACTGCGCGTGCCGCTGGTCGACGGACACGGCAACTTCGGCTCGCTCGATGACGGACCGGCGGCATCCCGGTACACCGAGGCGCGCCTGGCGGCATCCGCTCTGGCGATGACCGAGAGCCTCGACGAGGAGGTCGTCGATTTCGTGCCCAACTACGACGGCCAGTTCCAGCAGCCCGCCGTGCTCTCCGCCGCCTTCCCCAACCTGCTCGTCAACGGCGCCAGCGGCATCGCCGTCGGCATGGCGACGAACATGGCCCCGCACAACCTCATCGAGGTCGTCGCCGCCGCGACCCACCTGCTCGAGAACCCCGAGGCCACCACGGCCGAGCTGATGGAGTTCGTACCCGGGCCCGACTTCCCCTCCGGGGGGATCCTGATGGGTCTCGACGGGGTCAGGGACGCGTACGAGTCGGGTCGGGGGGCCTTCCGGCTGCGGGCCAAGACCTCCATCGAGCCGCTCGGCCCGCGCAGGACAGGCATCGTCATCACCGAGCTGCCCTACCAGGTGGGGCCGGAGCGGGTCATCGAGAAGCTCAAGGACGCGGTCACCGCGAAGAAGCTCCAGGGCATCAGCGACGTGCAGGATCTGACCGACCGGAAGAACGGTCTGCGGCTGGTCATCACCGTCAAGACGGGTTTCGACCCGGCCGCGGTGCTCGAGCAGCTGTTCCGCTTCACCCCGCTCGAGGAGTCGTTCTCGATCAACAACGTCGCCCTCGTCGACGGACAGCCGCGCACGCTCGGCCTCAAAGAGCTGCTGCGGGTGTACCTGCAGCACCGCGTCGAGGTCGTCACCCGGCGCAGTCGCTTCCGCCTGGCACGGCGCAACGAGCGCCTGCACCTGGTGCGCGGCCTGCTGGTGGCCATCCTCGACATCGACGAGGTCATCCAGGTCATCCGCACCTCGGACGACTCCGAGACCGCCCGCTCGCGACTGCAGCAGGTGTTCGAGCTCGACGAGGTGCAGGCCGAGTACATCCTCGAGCTCCGCCTGCGCCGCCTGACGAAGTTCTCGCGTCTGGAGCTCGAGGCGGAGCGCGACAAGCTGCTCGCCGAGATCGCCGAACTCGAGACGCTGCTGGCCGATCCCGCCCGGGTGCGCGCTCAGGTCGCGCAGGAGCTGGATGCGGTGGCCGACCAGTTCGGCACGCACCGGCGAACCCTGCTGCTCAACGCCGCGCCGCCCAAGGCGCGCTCGGCGAAGTCCGCTGCGGAGCTGCAGATCGCGGACGCCCCGACGACGCTGCTGCTGTCGACGACGGGTCGCGCCGTGCGCGTCGACCTCGAACCGGGCGCGGTGATCACCACGCCTCCGCGTCGCAGCAAGCACGATGCGATCCAGGCTCGTCTGGAGACGACCACGCGCAGCGAGATCGGCGCCGTCACGACCGCGGGACGCGTGGTGCGATTCACGCCCGTCGACATCCCCGCGGTGCCCGCCTCCTCGGTCGGGCTCGGTGCGGGCGTGCGCATCTCCGACTACCTCGGGCTGAGCGATCGCAGCGAGCGGGTCGTCGCGCTCATCCGCTTCGACGACGACACGCCGCTCGCGGTGGGCACCAGAGACGGCGTGGTCAAGCGCATCGTGCCCTCCGCTCTCGCGGTGCGACCCGAGCTGGAGATCATCGGGCTGAAGCCGAAGGACGTCGTCGTCGGCGCGGCTCCCGCCCCCGATGACGCCGAGCTCGTGTTCGTCACCTCGGACGCCCAGCTGCTGCACTTCTCGGCATCGAACGTGCGGCCCCAGGGTGCGCCCGCAGCGGGAATGGCCGGCATGAAGCTCGGCGCGAAGAGCCAGGTCATCTCGTTCACGGTGGTCTCGTCTGCGGATGATGCCGTGGTGGTGACCGTCTCGGGCTCGGAGGGCACCCTCGCCGGCGCGGACGCCGGTCGAGCCAAGGTCTCGGCGTTCGCCGAGTTCCCGGCGAAGGGCCGCGCGACCGGAGGTGTGCGGGCGCACGCGCTGCTCAAGGGCGAGGACGGACTTCGCCTCGCCTGGGTGGGCGTGGATCCGCGCGCGGTCGGGACCGACGGCGCGGCCCGCGTGCTGCCCGAATCCGGTGCGAAGCGCGACGGATCGGGGCAGCCCCTGGACGCCGTGATCGGGTCGGTCGGCACCGCGATCGGCTGACCCCCGGACGAGGCACCCGACGCGGCGGCCTCGACGCGCCCGGATCCGGCGGTCTCAGGCGTCGATCGCCTCGCGGCTGAGCCTGTCGCTCGAGCTCATGATGAACTCGCGGCGCGGCGCCACTTCGCTGCCCATCAGCAGCTCGAAGGTGCGCACGGCGGCGTCCGCCGACTCCGCGTCCTCGATCGTCACGCGCCGCAGCAGACGGCCGGACTTCTCCATGGTCGTGTTGGCCAGCTGGTCGGCATCCATCTCGCCCAGCCCCTTGTAGCGCTGGATGGGGTCCTGCCAGCGCTTGCCGGCCTTCTGCAGCTTGGCGAGCAGAGCGTGCAACTCGGCCTCGGAGTAGGTGTAGATCGTCTCGTTCGGCTTGGAGCCGGGGTTCATGACGATCACCCTGTGCAGGGGCGGGACCGCGGAGTAGACGCGGCCCGCCTCGACGAGCGGACGCATGTAGCGGAAGAAGAGGGTGAGCAGGAGGGTGCGGATGTGCGCACCGTCGACGTCGGCGTCGCTCATCAGGATGACCTTGCCGTAACGAGCGGCACTGAGGTCGAACGAGCGGCCGGAGCCGGCGCCGATCGTGGTGATGATCGCCGCGCACTCGGCGTTGCCGAGCATGTCGCTGACCGATGCCTTCTGCACGTTGAGGATCTTGCCGCGGATCGGCAGCAGCGCCTGGAACTCGCTGTTGCGTGCGTGACGTGCCGTGCCGAGCGCGGAATCGCCCTCGACGATGAACAGCTCGCTCTGCTCGAAGTCCTTCGACCGGCAGTCCACGAGCTTCGCCGGCAGCGACGACGACTCGAGCGCGGTCTTGCGCCGCTGGGTCTCCTTGTGCGCTCGCGCCGAGACGCGGGCCTTCATCTCGGAGACGATCTTGTCCAGCAGCATCGACGCCTGGTTGCGGTCGTCCCGCTTGGTCGAGGCGAAGCGCTCGGCGAGCTGCTTGCGCACCACCTGCGCGACGATCGTGCGCACGGCGGGGGTGCCGAGCACCTCCTTGGTCTGCCCCTCGAACTGCGGTTCGGGCACGGTGACGGTGAGCACGGCCGTGAGGCCGGCGAGCACGTCGTCCTTCTCCAGCTTGTCGTTTCCGACCTTGAGGCGCCGGGAGTTCTGCTCGACCTGGGCGCGCAGCGTCTTCAGCAGCTCCTGCTCGAAGCCCTGCTGGTGCGTGCCGCCCTTGGGGGTGGCGATGATGTTCACGAACGAGCGGACCGTGGTCTCGTACCCGGTGCCCCATCGCAGGGCGAGATCCACCTCGCATTCGCGCTCGACCTCGGTGGCCTTCATGTGCCCGTCGGCCTGCAGCACGGGCACCGTCTCGGTGAAGCGTCCGCTGCCCTGGATGCGCCAGGTGTCGGTCACCGGAGCATCGGATGCCAGGAACTCGACGAACTCCGAGATGCCGCCCTCGTACCGATACGACGTCACCCGAGGGCCGGCGGGCGCGTCCGCGTCGGATGACGGGGCATGAAGCGGGCGCTCGTCGCGGATCTCGAGCTCGAGGCCGGGCACGAGGAAGGCGGTCTGACGCGCGCGCGTCTCGAGCTCGGAGAGCTGGAACGCGGCGTCCTTCGTGAAGATCTGCCGGTCGGCCCAGTAGCGCACCCTGGTGCCGGTGACGCCCTTGGCGACCTTGCCGATCACACGCAGCTCGCTCTGCTGCTCGAACGGGGTGAACGGAGCGTCGGGGCGCGGCTCGCCGTCATCGGCGAAGATGCCCGGCTCACCGCGGTGGAACGACATCGCGTAGGTCTTGCCTGCGCGGTCCACCTCGACGTCGAGACGCTCCGAGAGCGCATTGACCACCGAGGCGCCCACGCCGTGCAGACCACCGGAGGCGGCGTACGAGCCGCCACCGAACTTCCCGCCGGCGTGCAGCTTGGTGTAGACGACCTCGACGCCGGTGAGTCCGGTGCGCGGCTCGACATCGACGGGAACGCCACGACCGCGGTCGGCAACCTCGACGCTGCCGTCGGCATGCAGGGTGATCGCGATCTTCGAGCCGTTGCCGTCGACGGCCTCGTCGACCGAGTTGTCGATGATCTCCCACAGGCAGTGCATAAGGCCCGGCGACCCGTTCGAGCCGATGTACATGCCGGGACGCTTGCGCACCGCCTCGAGGCCCTCGAGAACCTGGAGGTGGTGGGCGGAGTACTCGGAAGTCACAATCATCGATTCTATTTCCGCGGCGACAGGGGCCGACGCCGCGACACTCCCGCACGGCAAGCCAGGGCGTGCGGCGTACGCGCACAGCGAAACACGCCCGGATCCGGGCATGCATACAGGCGGCGCGTGGTTGTATTGAGCACGATCTCAAAGGATCCGAACCGCTGAGGAGGCACCGAGATGAACGCCACGACTGAGCGCGAGACTGCCGAGTACCGCCTCACCGCGATGGACCGCTGCGACTCCTGCGGGGCGCAGGCGTACATCGCCGCCGAGGTCAACGGCACCGAGATGCTGTTCTGCGCACACCACGGACGCAAATACGAGGAGAAGCTGCGCGCCGTCGCCACCTCGTGGCACGACGAGACCGCCCGCCTCATCGAGGCGTGAAGCGATCAGTCGACAACGAGTCGACGCACCGCCGGAGTGAGCCTGGTGATGATCTCCTCGCCGACCGTGTCCACATGCTCGGCGAGTGCGGTCGCATCATGCTCACCCGCCTCGCCCGGCCCGAAGAGCACCACGCGCTGACCTGAGGCCGCACCGCCCCACGGCTCGACCGTCATGGTCGTGCCGTCGATGTCGACGATGCGACGCAGCCCGCCCGGTGTGGCGATCTGCGCGCCGCGCAGGATCGACGGCAGACCGTGGAACGCTCCGATGCCGACACGGACGACGCCGCCATCGACCTGCTCGACGGGCGCGCTGAGCCGCGCGACGAGTCGGAGACCCTCGAGGGGCGGACCGTCGGCGGAGCGGATGCCGTAGCAGAACGCCCCGACGCGACTCAGCGAGCCGCGCAGCTCGGGCCGCCACCACGCGGCGGCGGACGCTGTCAGGTGCAGCACCTCGGGTTCGCCGCCGGCCTCGACGAGATGCGCGACCGCGTCCAGGAACACCCGCTGGGCGGTGTCATCGTCCGCATCGCTCGCCTCGGCGAGGTGGCTCCACACGCCCGACACCACCACGCTGCCGCGGCGCTGCGCGGCCAGCGCGGTGGCGACGGCATCCTGCCACTCCTCAGGGCGGAAGCCGTTGCGGTGCAGGCCGGTGTCGATCTTCAGATGCACGCGCACACGCGCGCCCGCGGCCTCGGCCTCGCCGATGACGGCGTCGAGATAGGCCGCCGATCCCACACCGAGGTCGATGTCCGCCGTGATCGCCGTGGCGACCTCGGACCGCGCTGACGTCGCCCACGCGTACACCCGCTGATCGGTGAGCGCGCGGATGCGCAGCGCGGTGGGGATGTCGTAGCCGCCGAACCAGGTCACCCCGGCGGCCGTCGCCTCGGCGACCGACCAGTCGACGCCGAGACCGTACGCGTCGTCCTTCATCACCAGCAGCAGCTCCGACGGAGCCAGGCGACGCTGCACCGCGGCGATGTTGCGGCGGAATGCGCCGCGCGAGATCTCGAGCAGAGGTCCGCTCATGCGACCCACTCCCCCTGTCCGTGTCGTGCGATGACCACGGCCATCTCCAGCGCCGTGAGTCCGCTCACCGATGCCCAGTGCGCGAGCGCATCGCGGGCGCCGCCGGCACCGCCGAAGTAGACGACGGGCGTGCCGTCTTCAGCATCGCCGCCCTCCAGATCGACCACGCACACGTCCATCGCGATGCGTCCGACCACGGGAAGCATCCGCTCGCCGATCTGCACCCGGACCCGGTTTCCGAGCACGCGCGGGATGCCCTGGGCATAGCCGCCGGTGACCAGCGCGATGCGCGTGTCGTCGACGGCGCGATGGGTGTAGCCGTACGAGACGGCCTCCCCGGCGCGCAGCGGCTTGGTGGAGAGCACGTGCCCCTGCAGGCTCATCACCGGCTCCGACGTCCGAGACCCGTCGGCATCCGGAATCCCGAACAGCGCGGCGGGCTCGATATCGCCCGCACCCGCGGTGTGCACGCGCAGACCGGGACGGGACGACACGACGGCGACGTGCTCGGGGTCGACGATCACATCTGTGATCCCGGCATCCGCGAGGACCCCGGCGACCTCGGCCGCGCCGTGACCGAACCCGTCGTGCCGGAGGTCGACGATCGCTCCGGGCGCGACGAGCGCGCGCGTCGCGCGTTCGAGTGCTCCTCGAGAGAGGAGCACCCTGGGCAGCGCGCTGCTGGCAGTCATGCGGATCTCCGGCTCTCAGAGCTGGATGGTCTTGAAGCCCTTGTCGTGCACGAAGCGCTCGATCGCATCGCGCGCGCCCTTCGCGTACTCATCGAACGGGCTCGGCGTGGCATCCGGAAGATCCAGGCCGCGGCGGGCGGCGGCTGCGCTGACGAGCACGTCGGCCAGCGCCGGGTTGAGCGGCAGGACGGGCCCCTGCACGTTGCCGACGACCGCGTTGCGGTGGCGCACGAACTCGCCGCGGGCGTCACCGCGGGAGTAGCTGCCGCGACCGGCGACGACGGTGCCGTACGCGGCGGACTCGTCGGTCAGCGTCCACTCGGAGGCGTGGTCCTCGAAGCCGACGACGGCGGCGTCCGGCGTGCGCACGGTGATGTATCCGACCCGACGGTCGCGGGTGCGCGACACCCGGTACGGCATGACGCCCACGCCGTCGACGCTGTCGCCGTCGGTGAGATCGATGCGCTCACCGAGCAGCTCGGCCGACCCGCCGATCGCGAACAGCGTGCGCTCGTCGGCGATGAAGGAGCGCAGCTGCTGCGCACGGGCGACGAAATCGGCGTGCACACCGCGCAGAGCCGAGAGCGGACCGTTGCCGATCACGACGATGTCGACGTCCTCCGGCAGAGGCTCGCCGACTCCGACGTGCGCCGTGGTCGATGCGACGCCCCGCGCGCGGAGGCGCTCCTCGAGCGTGCGGACGTTGCCGCGGTCTCCGGTGATGCCGAGCTCGGCGGGATACAGCTGGACGATGCTGATCTGCGTCATCGGCGCGCCACCTCCTGGTCGCCGTACCCGAGGATGCGGCGACCGATCATCATGAGCTCGTAGTTGACGAACCAGGTCTGCTTGCCGGTCGTGGTCTCGGGGAACGAGCGCATGATCGCGACCGCCTTCTCCATGTCGGGCTCGACGGTGCCGATCTCCACACCCGCGTACGCCAGGGCGAGAGCCAGCTGATGGGCCTTGTCGCCGGTGACCACGTCCACGCGCGGCAGCGGCGCGAAGTCGACGTCGTACAGCCACGAGACGTCAGGAGTCCCCTCGTCGATCGCGATCAGGGCACGCTCGGGTGTGCCCTCCAGTGCGTCGAGGTTCATCTGGATGCTCGGAGCGTTCTTGAACATCACGAACTCGACCTGCTCGCCGGCGGGGTCGCGACGCAGCGGGATGACCTCGCCACGCCCGTAGGCCGGTGCCATGCTTGCGAAGCCGGTGGCCGCGCGCTGCGTGTCGAACTCGGCGCCCAGCACTCCGGATGCGACCGCCAGGGCGGCCGCGGCGTCCGCGGCGTAGTGCAGCCCCCTCGCGGGAAGGGTGATGCGGGCATCCGCCTCCCCCACCCTCACGACCACGTCTCGACCGGACACCTCGCGGACCTCCGCGAACGCCTCCCGGTCGATGATGCCGGCCGTGCCGCTGCGGGTGTCGACGGCGTTGGCGAGGCCGTGCGCGGAGGATGCCACGATGTCGGACGCCACCCCGAAGAACGTCACGGGGGCGCGCATCGCGTCGACGTCGATCTTCGACAGGTAGGGATCGTCGCGGTTCACCACGACGTGCGCCGAGGCGCGCTTCGACGCCTCGAGCATCATGTCGGCCACCCGTTCGGTCTCGTAGAACCGGTACAGCTGGTCGACCTGCACGTTCAGCGAGAGGATCACCGACGGCGACAGGCGGTCGGCGAGGTCAGCGGCGAAGCCCTCGTCGATCTCGAGCACGGCGACGTCTGCGCGGATGCGACCGGTCAGCGTCGCGTCGGCGAGCAGGGCGCTGGTGACCCCCTGCGGCAGGTTGGCACCGGTCGGGTTGGTGAACACCCGCAGACCGTGCGCGCGCAGCACTTCGCTGATCATGTGCGTCGTCGTCGTCTTGCCGTTGGATCCGAGCACGAAGACCACGCCGTAGTGGAACTGGTCGGCGAGCGTCGGCAGCAGCGTCGGGGCGAGACGGTTGGTGAGGTAGCCGGGGAACGCAGACCCTCCCCCGCGCAGACGGGTCGCGAATCGCGCGAGCTTGCCCGCCAGCACGGGGAAGACGTACCGCAGGCCGGCCGAACGCGCCTGGGGTGTCGCCTGCATCATTCGACGTAGTCCCGCAGCGACTGCGACCGGCTCGGGTGACGCAGCTTGGCCATCGTCTTCGACTCGATCTGACGGATGCGCTCACGCGTCACGCCGAAGGTGTCGCCGATCTGGTCGAGGGTCTTGGGCTGACCGTCGCCGAGGCCGAAGCGCATCCGGATCACGCCGGCCTCGCGCTCGGACAGCGAGTCGAGCAGCTGCTCGAGCTGACGCTGCAGCATGGTGAACCCGACGGCGTCCGCAGGGACGACCGCCTCGGTGTCCTCGATGAGGTCACCGAACTCGCTGTCGCCGTCCTCGCCGAGCGGGGTGTGCAGCGAGATCGGCTCGCGGCCGTACTTCTGCACCTCCACGACCTTCTCCGGAGTCATGTCCAGCTCGCGCGACAGCTCCTCGGGCGTGGGCTCGCGGCCCAGGTCCTGCAGCATCTGACGCTGCACGCGGGCGAGCTTGTTGATGACCTCGACCATGTGCACCGGAATGCGGATGGTGCGGGCCTGGTCGGCCATGGCGCGGGTGATCGCCTGACGGATCCACCACGTCGCGTAGGTCGAGAACTTGAAGCCCTTGGTGTAGTCGAACTTCTCGACCGCGCGGATCAGACCGAGGTTGCCCTCCTGGATGAGATCCAGGAACTGCATGCCGCGACCGGTGTAGCGCTTCGCGAGCGAGACGACGAGGCGCAGGTTGGCGCCGAGCAGGTGGCTCTTCGCGCGCTGACCGTCGCGCGCGACCCACTGCAGGTCGAGCCCGAGCTGGCTGGACTTCTCGGCCGCCGACATCGTCGACAGCTTCTCCTCGGCGAACAGGCCCGCCTCGATGCGCATCGCGAGCTCGACCTCTTCGGCCGCGTTCAGCAGTGCGACCTTTCCGATCTGCTTCAGGTAGTCCTTGACGGGGTCGGCGGTCGCGCCGGTGATCTGCGTGGAGTAGACGGGGACATCGTCCTCGTCCTTCGAGGTCAGGACGATGGCGCCGGTGGGCAGCGGCTCGGTGAAGGCGGGCTTCTTGTCGCCCTCCTCATCGTCGACGTCATCGGTCTCGACGGCCTCGTCGTCGACCGGAGCCTCGTCGTCCTTCTTCTTCGCCGTGCGACGGGCGGGAGCCTTCTTGGCGGGGGCCTTGGCAGCGGGGGCCTTCTTGGCAGCGGGGGCCTTCTTGGCAGCAGCGCCCTTCGTCACCTTCTCGGGCGCCGCCTCGGCGGCGCCCGTCACCTCGGCCTCGACGGCGTCGGGGTCGGCAGCAGTCGTCGTCGTCGTCCGGGAGTTCTTGCTCGTGGCAGGAGTCACGTTTCGCCTTTCACGGAGCGGTGCGCGCGCTCCGAGCCGTTTCGGACACTAGTAAGACCCTTGTCAAGTCCATCCGCGAGGAATCTGTTGACAACGGGTCGAGTATCCATTATCACACACGACACCGCCGGCTTTCTCCGATTCGCGGAATCCGCCTCGGCTCAGCGCTGCTTGTCGTCGTCTCCGGGGCGTCGCGAGGCGAGATACCGCTCGAGCTCGGCGGCGAGCTCGTCGGCGCTGGGCAGGTCGCGCTCGTCGAAGCCGCCCTCGTCGCCGGTCTCGTCCCGGCCTGCCATGTACGCGTCGTAGCGCTGCTCGAGGCCGTGCAGCATCTGCACGAGCTCCTCGCTGCCCTGCACCTGCTCGGCGACGCGCGCCTGGAACTCCGCGCTGCGCTCGTGCACGGCATCCATCCTCAGGACCAGACCCGTGCCCGCCATCAGCTTGTCCGCCGCTGCGGCGATCGTGTCGGGGTACTCGGTGTCGGCGAGGTAGTGCGGCACGAGGAGGACGAACCCTGCCACGCGCACGTCGTCCTCGACCAGCCGGAACTCGAGCAGGTGCGCCGCGGTCGCCGGCACCTGGGTGCGGGGACGCCAGACCGAATGCACGGCCGTGAGGTCGCGGCGGTTGCCGCTGACCGTGACGCCCAGCGGGCGGGTGTGCGGGACGGGCATGGCGATCGAGTGCACCCAGGTGACCGTCGAGACCTGCAGAGCCTCCACGAAGTCGACGACGGCGCGCGCGAAGGCGTTCCAGGCGAAATCGGGCTCGTACCCGGAGAGCAGCAGGAACGCCTGACCGAGCGCGTCGTGCGCGAGCGAGAGCTCGAGCCGCGCCGGGCGGTACTCGGTCAGGTGGTCCTGATCGAAGAGCATGATCGGCCGCCGCGCGCGGTAGTCCAGCAGCACGTCGTTGTCGAACACGGCGACCGGCGCCGGGTCGGTCGTCGCGTTCAGGTGCTCGATCAGCCCCGCGACGGCGCTGCCGGCATCGGTGAAGCCGGTGAGCAGGATGACCAGGGGCAGCCCGGCAGGCACGTCCGGAGCCCCGGGAACCGACTCGAAGAGGTCAGCAGGTGACGGCATGACTCCATGCTACGAGTCGCATCCCCGGCCCGGGCGGCGCGGTGCATGCTCACAGCGAACACGGCTGCAGCGCCTCGGCTCCGCAGGAGTGCCCGTCCATAGGATGGAGTCATGACGCTTCCCGTGATCACCCACACGACCGATCCGTTCCCCGGAGGCACCGCAGACGCCGCAGTGCTCGTCATCCCCGATCCCTCCTCCGCCGCCGACGCGCTGAGCGGGTACGAGGGTCTTGCCGACACTCTGGCAGGCATCGGATACAAGGGAACCGCTTCCGCCTATGCGCGCGTGCACCTGCCGACGGTGACGTCGCTGCCCCTCGCCGTCGTCAGCGTCGGGAAGCAGCGGGATGCCGCAGCCGTGCGCGACGCCGTCGCGACCGCGGTGCGCTCGCTGACGGGCTTCGCCACGGTGTCGATCGGGTTCGCCGGCGACCTCGATCAGCACGCCGACGCCGCGGCGGAGGGCGCGCTGCTCGGCGGCTACCGCTTCGACGACTACCGCTCCGAGAAGAAGCCGTCTCGCGCCGAGACGATCGTGCTGCACGCCGCATCGATCGGTGAGGGTGCGCTCGAGCACGCCCGCGCGGTGGCCGAGGCCGTCGCCCTGGTCAAGGATCTCGTCTCGGTGCCCGCGGAATGGCAGAGTCCTGCCCAGCTCGCCGATGAGGCCGCCAAGGCCGTCGCCGAGCTGCCCATCGAGATCGAGGTGCTCGATGAGAAACAGCTCGAGGAGCAGGGCTACGGCGGCATCCTCGGCGTCGGTCGCGGATCCGACCGCCCGCCGAGACTCGTGCGACTGTCGTACTCCCCCGCCGAGGCCGGCCGCCACATCGCCCTGGTCGGCAAGGGCATCACGTTCGACACCGGTGGCCTGTCGCTCAAGCCGGCCGCCAGCATGGTCGGGATGAAGTTCGACATGGCGGGGGCTGCCACCTCGCTCGCGGCGATCCGCGCGATCGCGGCCCTCGGCCTTCCGGTGCGCGTCACCGCCTTCCTGTGCATCGCCGACAACATGCCGTCGGGCCGCGCGACGCGTCCCGGCGATGTGCTTCGGATGCTCGACGGCCAGACCGTCGAGGTGATGAACACCGACGCCGAGGGTCGCCTGGTCATGGCCGACGGACTCGTCGCCGCCAGCAGGGAGAACCCCGACGTCATCATCGACGTCGCGACGCTCACCGGCGCGATCATCGTCGCGCTGGGCATGCGCCACACCGGCGTGATGGGCGACGACGACGCCGTCGCCGAATATCTCGCCGCAGCCGAATCGGTCGGAGAGGATGCCTGGCCGCTGCCGCTTCCCGAATTCATGGAGGAGAGCCTCGACTCGCAGATCGCCGACATGGTGAACGCGAACATGGGCGACCGCTCCGGCGGGTCGCTCTTCGCCGGACTCTTCCTGCGTCGCTTCATCGGCCGCACCTCGGATGCCGAGGATGCACCGCGCATCCCCTGGGTGCATCTCGACATCGCGGGTTCGGGCGAGCACAAGGGCGCACCGTACGGGCACACGGAGAAGGGCCCGACCGGCGCCGCGGTGCGCTCCCTCATCGCCTTCGCGCGGGCATCGGCGAAGGAGTCCTGATGGCCACGCACGAGTTCGACGTCGTGATCCTCGGCGGCGGCAGCGGCGGCTACGCCGCTGCGCTGCGAGCCAGCGAGCTCGGCAAGAAGGTCGCGCTCATCGAGAAGGACAAGGTCGGCGGCACCTGCCTGCATCGCGGGTGCATACCCACCAAGGCGCTGCTGCACGCGGCAGAGGTCGCCGACCACGTGCGGTCCGCGGCTTCCGTCGGAGTGACGGCCACCTTCGAGGCGGTCGACGCGGCGGGGGTCCGCTCGTACCGCGAGGGCATCGTCGCCAAGAAGTTCAAGGGCCTCGAAGGACTCGTCAAGGCGCGCGGCATCACGACGGTGCACGGCGAGGGCCGTCTGGATGCCGATCGCTCGGTCGTCGTCGGCGACGACCGCTACGTGGGCGCCAACGTCGTCCTGGCCACCGGCTCGTACAGCCGCTCCCTGCCGGGTCTCGAGATCGGCGGGCGCATCCTCACCAGCGAGCACGCGCTCGCGCTCGACGAGGTGCCCGGCAGCGTGATCATCCTGGGCGGCGGTGTCATCGGCGTCGAGTTCGCCAGCGTGTGGAAGTCGTTCGGAGCAGAGGTCACGATCATCGAGGCGCTGCCGCACCTCGTCCCGAACGAGGACATCGCGATGAGCAAGGGACTCGAGCGCGCGTTCCGCCGTCGCGGCATCCGGTACTCGCTGGGCACGCGCTTCGCGACCGCCGAGCAGGACGACGCGCAGGTGACCGTCACTCTCGAGGACGGGACCCGCTTCAGCGCCGACTACCTCCTCGTCGCGGTGGGTCGCGGACCTGTGACCGACGGGCTCGGCTTCGAGGAGGCCGGCGTCGGCCTCGAACGAGGATTCGTGACCGTCGACGATCAGCTGCGCACCGCCGTTCCCGGCATCTGGGCAGTCGGCGACATCGTGCCGGGTCTGCAGCTCGCGCACCGCAGCTTCCAGCAGGGGATCGCCGTGGCCGAGCGGATCGCGGGGATGGATGTGCCCACTCCCCCGGACTCCCAGATTCCCCGGGTGACGTACAGCAGCCCCGAGGTCGCGTCGGTCGGCATCACCGAGGAGGCGGCCGTGGCGGCGCATGGCGCTGACGGGGTCGTGTCGTACGAGTACAACCTCGCCGGCAACGGCAAGAGCGAGATCATCGGCACCGGCGGCATGGTGAAGGTCGTCCGCCGCAAGGACGGCCCCGTCCTCGGTGTGCACCTGATCGGCGACCGCGTCGGCGAGCTCATCACGGAAGGCCAGCTCGCCGTGGCCTGGGAGGCGCACCCGGAAGACATCGCGCCGCTCATCCACGCGCACCCCACGCAGAGTGAGGCACTCGGCGAGGCTTTCCTCGCACTCGCCGGAAAACCGCTGCACGCCCTGTAGGAACGCACCAATATCCATATACTCCCAGGTCACTAAGCTTGGGGCATCACAATTTTCCGAAGGAGACTCGACATGAGCACAGCCGTGGTCCTTCCCGCACTCGGGGAGAGCGTCACCGAGGGCACGGTCACTCGCTGGCTGAAGCAGGTCGGCGACACCGTGCAGGCTGATGAAGGCCTGCTGGAGATCTCGACCGACAAGGTCGACACCGAGATCCCGTCCCCCGTCAGCGGTGTGATCGAGGAGATCCTCGTCGCAGAGGATGAGACTGTCGAGGTCGGCGCGCTGCTTGCGCGCATCGGCGACGGCAGCGGCGCGGCGTCGAGCGACGACGCCCCGGCCGCCGAGGCACAGGCCGAGCAGCAGCAGGCGCCCGCAGAGCAGGCGCAGTCGCCGGCATCCCCGGCGGAGAACGAGGTCGAGGCGGCTCAGGAGTCGGCGCAGAGCGATGCGCCCGCCCCCGCGGCGTCGGGCGACGCCACCGACGTGGTGCTGCCTGAACTCGGCGAGAGCGTCACCGAGGGCACGGTCACCCGCTGGCTGAAGCAGGTCGGCGACGACGTCGCCGTCGATGAGGCACTGCTGGAGATCTCCACCGACAAGGTCGACACCGAGATCCCGTCGCCGGTCGCCGGAACGCTGCAGGAGATCCTGGCCGGTGAGGACGAGACCGTCGAGGTGGGCGCTGTTCTGGCCCGGATCGGCTCGGGCGCCCCCGCAGCCGCACAGGAGGCTCCGGCACAGGAGGCTCCTGCACAGGAGGCACCCGCACAGGCGGCACCCGCACAGCAGGCACCCGCACAGCAGGCACCCGCACAGCAGGCACCCGCACAGGCGGCACCCGCACAGGAGGCACCCGCACAGGAGGCACCCGCACAGCAGGCACCCGCACAGCAGGCACCCGCACAGCAGGCACCCGCCTCCACCGACTCCGACTCGCTGTACGTGACCCCGCTGGTGCGCCGTCTGGCCAGCCAGCAGGGCGTCGACCTGTCGACGGTCACCGGAACCGGCGTGGGTGGACGCATCCGCAAGGAGGACGTCCTCAAGGCCGCCGAGTCGACGTCCCAGGCACCGGCCGCCGAGGCCGCCGCTCCGGCTGCTCCCGCGCTCGAGGTCTCGCCGCTGCGGGGCACGACGCAGAAGATGTCGCGTCTGCGCAAGGTCGTCGCCGAGCGCGCCGTGGCCTCGATGCAGCAGACCGCCCAGCTGACAACCTTCGTCGAGGTGGACGTCACGAAGCTCGCAGCGTTCCGCAACGCGAAGAAGGACGAGTTCAACCAGAAGACCGGCGCGAAGCTGTCGTTCCTGCCGTTCTTCACGCTCGCCGCCGCCGAGGCGCTGCAGGCCTTCCCGATCATCAACTCGACCGTCGACGGCGACTCGATCGTCTACCCCGCGAACGAGAACATCTCGATCGCGGTCGACACCGAGCGCGGCCTGCTCACCCCGGTCGTCCGTGACGCGGGAACGAAGAACATCGCCCAGATCGCCCAGGAGATCGCCGACCTGGCGGCCCGCACGCGGGACAACAAGCTGAAGCCGGACGAGCTGGCCGGCGGCACCTTCACGATCACCAACACGGGCTCGCGCGGCGCGCTGTTCGACACGCCCCTGGTGTTCCTGCCCCAGTCGGCGATCCTCGGCACCGGTGTGGTGTTCAAGCGCCCCGGCGTGGTCACGGTCGACGGTGTGGACGCGATCGCGGTCCGCTCGTACGTCTACCTGGCCATCTCGTACGACCACCGCACGATCGACGGAGCGGACGCAGCTCGCTTCCTCGGCGCGATCAAGACCCGCCTCGAGTCGGCGGAGTTCACGGCGGATCTGGGTATCTGAGCACGCTCAGCCCTCATCCGATGGCTGGTTCGCGACGTCGTACACGTCGCGAACCAGCCATCGGTCTTTCTGCATGACGAGCACGAGCATCTGCTCCCCGCGCTCGCCCGACGGGCCGAGTCGCAGCACCGCCACGTCGCCGTAGTCCTCCACCGCGGTGATCGTGCGCTGCGCATCCGTCCCCGCCAGCCGCTGCTGCACCGCCTCTCCTGACCCGTCCACGACGGCGTCGGCGCACACCGCATCCCCGGCGCGGGCGCATGCGACCACGCGGGTGAGCAGCGCCGCGGCGCGCTGTTCGACCGATCCGTCGATCACGGCCTCCGGCATGGGCGTGCCGGGCACCGCCGTGTCCTGCCCATGACCGGCATCCGGAACCGGCGTCGCCTGATCAGTAACGGGTGGCGTCGGATCCGCGGTCGACGACGCCGTCGCCGCGGCGATCCCCGTCGTCTGCTCGGTCGCCGCGGAGTCCTGCTCCGGTGTCGGCCAGATCAGCCCCCCGACGAGCACGAGCGCGGCGGCCGTCCCGCCGAGGATCAGCATCCGACCGCGTGGGGCGCGATCGGGCGGCCGCCCTGCGCGGCCTGGCGACACGGCCGCTCCCCGGCGGCGTCCGAGCCGGGTCCGCACGAGCGCGACGGCGCCGTGTGCGGCCTCGAGCAGACGATCCGTCACCCGGTGCAGCGCGGTCGGCTGCGGGGTCAGCAGATCCGCATCCTGGCGCAGCCGCACCGCATGCGCGTCGATCGCGACCACCCGCTCGGGCGCAGCCACCTCGCGTACCAGCGAGCGCGGCGCCGCGAGCTCCATCAGCTCGCGCTCCCACCTCTCGATCGACCGCCCGACCACACGCGGATCACGCGCCGCCACGCTGATCTCGTCGAGCAGTCGGCTCATCGCGCGATCGGCGCATCCTTCCCGCACCCGAGCGATGAGGGCCACCGCCGACTCCGCGCAGGCCACGCCCTCGCCGGGCGCGAACACCGGACGCGTCTCGTCGGTGAGCCACCACTGACCTGTGACGTCGCGGTCGCCCACCTCCACGATCCCGCGCAGCATGCTGCCGACCAGGGTCACCGTCTCCCCCGCCGACAGAGCGCTCTCCGCGACCTCCCGGCGCCCCAGGAGCACCTCGATGCGATCCGTGCACCAGGGCAGCACGGCGTCGTGTCCGTCGGCCCTGCGCAGTACGTCCCGCACCCCGGCCACGTGCTCCGCACCGGCCATCGCCCACAGCTGCTCGCTCACGGTCTCGGCATCCACCCGGACAGCACGCCGCTCACCATCGGTGATCAGCTCGCCGGCGTACGCCGATTCCTGCGCATCCACCATCCGGATCGCACGATGCGCCCCCGGCGTCAGAGCTGGCGTCTCGTCCATCCGACCATCTCAGCGCGCGGCACGGCCGACCGCCGGCGAGAACAGCTGATCTGGGGAGGGTCGAGCCGATCTCGCCTGATGTGCAGGAAGAACGCACACCCCGGAATCGGTAGGCTGTACGCATGGCAAAGAGTGCTCCCGTCACCGAGAAGCGGCCCGGCTTCTTCTCGCAGATCCGTTCCCTGTTCCGTTTCACGCGGGACGTGTACGGCTGGCTGCCGTGGGCGCAGATCGCCATCCTCATCGCCGGCGTGCTGATCGGTCTGATCATCGGCTTCCTGATCAGCGGTGCCTCCGTGCTCGGCCTGATCCTCTGGGGCTTCACCGGTCTGCTGTTCGGAATCCTCGGCGCCATGTTCCTCATGACGCGGCTGTCGACGACCGCGATGTACGCGAAGATCGACGGGATGCCCGGAGCGAGCGGCCATGTGCTCAGCACCAGCCTCGGACGCAGCTGGTCGGCATCCGACACCCCGGTCGGGATCAACCCGAAGACGCAGGAGGCCGTGTACCGCGTGGTCGGTCGCGGCGGCATCGTCATCGTCGGAGAGGGCGCGCGCGGCCGGCTCACCCGTCTGATCAACGAGGAGCGCCAGAAGGCGCAGCGCGTCGCGCACGGCGTTCCGGTCACGGTGCTCTACGTCGGCCACGGCGACGACGACGTCGCCATCGCCGACCTGTCGAAGACCATCAAGAAGCTGCCCAAGGCGATCGACAAGGCCACCATGGCTGCGGTCATCCGCCGCATCGAGTCGGTGTCGCAGTCGCTGTCGTCGCTGCCGATCCCGAAGGGCATCGACCCCACCCGCGTGCGCTCCCAGCGTCCGCGCTGAGCCGCGCACCGCGCTCGGACAGCAGAACGGCCCTGTCCGCGGAGAGGGGCCGTTCTGTGCATCTCACTCGCCCAGGGGCTCCTTGGGCAGCCGGCGCACCCGCGGACGGCGGCGGCGCTTCTCGGGGATCATCGAGCGCATCTCGTCGAGCTTGCCGAAGCACAGCAGGCGATCCTCGGCCTCGAGCTCGACGTGCTTGCGCGGGTTGGGGATGACGCTCACACCCCGATGCAGCGTGAGCACGGTGATGTCGCGATCCCACAGGCCCAGGTCGCCGAGCTTCATGCCCACCTGCTCCGCGCCGGCGTGGATGGCCAGCTCCGCCACGCCGTATCCGGTCGAGACGCTCAGTCGCTGGCGGACGTCGATGTCGGGGAAAGCGACCTGGTTCGCGATGTAGTCGATGATCGCGCCCGCCACGTCGAGCTTCGTCGCGGTCTCGATGCCCTGCAGCCCGGGCGAGGAGTTGACCTCCATGACCAGCGGGCCGTCGTCGCTCTCCAGCATGTCCACGCCCGCGACGCGCAGACCCATGATCTGAGCCGAGCGCACGGCCGTCTGCTCGTACACCGGGTCGAGGGTCACCGGCTCCACCCGGCCGCCGCGGTGCACGTTCGAGCGGAACTCGTCGCCGTCCGCGACGCGGCGCATGGCCGCCACGACACGGTCGCCGACCACGAGCGCGCGGATGTCGCGGCCACGGCTCTCCGCGATGAACTTCTGGATGAGCACGTTCTGCTTCGTCGAGTGCAGGGTCTCGATGATCGCCTCGGCGACCTTCACCTGCGGGGCGAGGATCACCCCGATGCCCTGGGTCCCCTCGAGCAGCTTGATGACGACCGGGGCGCCGCCCACCCGCTCGATCGCCGGGCGCACATCGGCGCGGTTGCGCACGAACGCGGTCGGCGGCATCGCGATGTTGTGCCGGGAGAGGATCTGGTTGGCGCGGAGCTTGTCGCGCGCGCTCGAGATGCCGTTCGCGGTGTTCGGGGTGTAGACGTCCATCTGCTCGAACTGACGCACCACCGCGGTGCCGAAGTAGGTGATCGAGTTGCCGATCCGCGGCAGGACCGCGTCGTAGTCGCTGAGCTGCTTCCCGCGGAAGAACAGGTCGGGCGCGTCAGCGGTGAGATCGATCGCGAAACGCAGCGTGTTCAGCACCTTGACATCGTGTCCGCGCTGCTGCGCCGCAGCGCGAAGTCGCTGCGTCGAGTACGAGTGCGGGGCGCGCGAGAGAACAGCGATCTTCACAGAGGTTTCCTGCCAGGATGTAGGAGTGACACGGGCCTCTCATTCAAACACGTCCACGGGCTGGCGGGAGTGGGTCGGGCTGCCGGATCTGGGCATCGAATGGCTCAAGGCGAAGATCGACACGGGCGCGCGCACGTCGTCTCTGCACGCCTTCGATGTGGCCGAGTTCGAACGCGACGGCGAGGAGTGGGTGCGCTTCGCCGTGCACCCCTGGCAGGACAGCACCGCCGATGCCGTGGTGCACGAGACGCGCGTGCACGATCGACGCGCCGTGCGCAGCTCGTCCGGCCACACCGAGCACCGCATCGTCGTCACGATGCGGGTGCGGCTGGTCGGCAGGGAGGTGGATGCCGAGGTCACCCTCACCAACCGCGATGAGATGGGCTTCCGGATGCTGATCGGCCGCGAGGCGCTGCGACAGGGATTCCTCGTCGACCCGGCACGCTCGTTCCTCGGCGGTCGCGCACCGCGCGAGATGCGCAACCGCAACCGCGGCCGCTGACCCGACACGGGCTCGCGGCGGCGCTCAGCCGCGGATCAGCACCGTGCCGGCGATCTTGTCGTGCAGGCCCCGCTGATCGGCATCCCAGATCACCGCGGGGATCACGAACACCAGCAGCAGCGTTCGCACGATGGGACGCCACAGCCCCACCCAGGCGCCGTCCAGACGCACCACGCGCATGCCCAGCATCCGGTGGCCGGGGCTGCCGTTCGCGGTGGCGAGGAACACGATCTGCAGCACGGCGAAGACCATCATGGGTGCGAACTGACGCCAGCCGGCTTCTGCGGGCAGCTCGAGCGGGTCGTACCCGAGAAAGCCGATCGCGATGATCGTCGCCGCGAAGTAGTCGATCAGCAGAGCGCCGATCCGCCGGCCCGGGCGGGCGATGCTCCCCGGTCCGGAGATGGGCATGCCGAGGCGTTCACCGGGGTAGTCACTCACCCCCTCAGCCTACCGAGCGGCTGTAACATGCCCGAAACACAGCGGACACGGCTGAGAAACTCCGTGCGCATAACCTGCGTAAGGTTGATGCAACCGATACCCGATCAGGAGTCGTACATGTTCACAGAGCCCGCTGAGGTCATCCGCTACATCGAGGAGAACGACGTCAAGTTCCTCGACATCCGATTCACCGACCTTCCCGGGGTCCAGCAGCACTTCAACATCCCCGCCTCCACGGTCGACGACGACTTCTTCCGCGACGGACAGCTCTTCGACGGGTCGTCAATCCGCGGCTTCGCGAGCATCCACGAGTCGGACATGCAGCTGATCCCCGACGTCACGACCGCGTACATCGACCCGTTCCGCGCGGCGAAGACCCTGGTGATGGTCTTCGACATCTACAACCCGCGCACCGGCGAGATCTACAGCAAGGACCCGCGCCAGGTCGCCAAGAAGGCCGAGAAGTACCTCGCCTCGACGGGCATCGCCGACACGGCGTTCTTCGCACCCGAGGCCGAGTTCTACATCTTCGACGACGTGCGCTACTCGGTCACCTCCGGCGAGAGCTTCTACAAGGTCGACTCCGAGGAGGCGGCGTGGAACTCGGGTCGTGAGGAGGAGGGCGGCAACCTGGGCAACAAGACCCCCTTCAAGGGCGGCTACTTCCCCGTCGCCCCGGTCGACAAGACGGCCGATGTCCGCGACGACATGACCCTGCGTCTGATCGACTCGGGCTTCCACCTCGAGCGCTCGCACCACGAGGTCGGCACGGCGGGCCAGCAGGAGATCAACTACCGCTTCGACACGATGGTCAGCGCGGCCGACGACATCCTCAAGTTCAAGTACATCGTCAAGAACACCGCAGAGGAGTGGGGCAAGACGGTCACGTTCATGCCCAAGCCGCTGTTCGGCGACAACGGGTCGGGCATGCACACCCACCAGTCGCTGTGGCTCGACGGCAAGCCGCTGTTCTTCGACGAGGCGGGCTACGGACAGCTCAGCGACATCGCGCGCTGGTACATCGGCGGACTGCTCAAGCACGCGCACGCCGTGCTCGCGTTCACGAACCCGACGCTGAACAGCTACCACCGCCTGGTGAAGCACTTCGAGGCCCCGGTGAACCTGGCCTACTCGGCCGGCAACCGCTCGGCCGCGATCCGCATCCCGCTCACCGGCTCGAACCCCAAGGCGAAGCGCATCGAGTTCCGCGTTCCGGATGCCTCGTCGAACCCGTACCTGGCGTTCGCCGCGCAGCTGATGGCGGGCCTCGACGGCATCAAGAACCGCATCGAGCCGATGGAGCCGATCGACAAGGACCTGTACGAGCTGCCCCCGGAGGAGGCCGCGAACATCCCGCAGGTGCCGAACTCGCTGCTCGACTCCCTCGAGGCGCTGCGCCGTGACCACGACTTCCTGCTCGAGGGCGGCGTGTTCACGCAGGAGCTCATCGACACGTGGATCGAGTACAAGTACACCAACGAGATCCTGCCGATGGCGCAGCGTCCGCACCCGTACGAGTTCGAGCTGTACTACGGCTGCTGAGCCCGCCACCCGCCGAGAAACCACTTCCCGCCCGAGACACCACGTGTGAGCGTGTGTCTCAGGCGGGAAGTGGTTTCTCGCGGTCAGGGGCGAGACGCAGGCGGGGCGGGGCGGGTCAGCGCAGGGCGTCGGCGACCGCGTCCCACCACGCGGCGGAGTCGGCTCGGTGCCCGTCGAGGCGCTCGGCTGCCCCGCGGGTCACGGCAGCAGCGGAGTCGGCGATCCGGGACAGATGCTCGGGGGCGTCGGCGAGGGCGTCGAGGTCGACGACGCCGTCCTGACCCCAATGGCCGAGCGCGCCGGAGAGCTTGATGTGCGTGTACTCGTCTGCAGCCAGGGCGACGATGGGCACGCCCGCCGGCGCGGCGAACACGGCGGGGTGATAGCGGCTGGTCACGAGCAGGCGCGAGGTGCGTGCACGCTGCGCGGCGGTGAGCGAATCGCCGCTGGGCACGACCTCGCTCGGCCGCCGCATCCGCGCCCGCACCCGCTCGTGCAGGGCCGCGTCGCCAGCGGGCTCGGAACCGGCGGATTCGGGGCCGAAGTGCGCGTGGAAGACGACGGGTCCCACCGCGTCGGCGGCGTGATCGAGCAGGGCCGCGATACCGCTCTCGACCTCGTCGGCGGGACGTCCGGCGAACCAGCCCGACAGGCTCACGAGCACGCGCTCGGATGCGGCCGGACCGTCGTCGTCCACCGGTCCGCCGCCGAGGAACGAGGCGTCGTCGACGCCGGCGTTCACGTGTGCGCCCCACCCGCGGGCGAGCTCAGCGGACGCGTGCTCGCGCACACCGGTGCGGGCGGCCGCACGGACCATGTCGGCCACGCGCTGCGCGTCGGCATCCTCCAGATCGGGGCCGAAGGTCTGGCCCGACACGACGACCGGCAGATCACGGGCCCGTGCCATCGCGGCGAGCGTCGTGCGCTCGTAGACGTGCACCGGCCAGCGCGAGGCGAGGTTGCCGCCGCCGGCGATGAGCACACCCGACGCGTCGTCGAGCGCGGTCAGGGCCGCCCGGGCGGGGTCGTCGGCGTCGAGCGCAGTGCGTCCCGCCGCAGCATCCACGAGCAGCGCCGAGCGGCGAGCCGCCGCTTCGCGCTCGAGCCCGCCGAAACCGAGTCGCGGCACGCAGGGCACGCCGTAGCGGGCGGCGGATTCCTCGGGCGACGACGAGACGCCGACGATGCTCAGACCGCGGGCCGCGAGCTCGTCGCGCGCCGCCTCGAACATCGCCTCGTCTCCGATATGGATCATGCCCGACAGCACGCCGATGTCGCCGATGGTGAGAACGCTCACGCTAACCCTTCGCTCAGAATCCGGAGCCGACGTTCGGCGCCTTGTCAACCGTAGGCTCTTTTCTGCTCACCCCAGTACCATTCCAGACGGTGCTATCTCAGCGCCCGCAGGGAGGGCAGCATGGGTATTCAGACGGCGATGGACCGCATCACCGAATCCGGATCGATCATCGAGGCGATGCGCGCGGCGGACGACCTGGCCTTCGAAGCCGGCCGCGACCCTGGGCTTCGCACGCTGCGTGTGCTCTCGGCCGCCATCGCCGCCGACGACGATCTCGCCGCGATCGCGGCCGTGCACGCCCTGGCCGAGATGAACGACGAGGAGGCGGCACGGCTGCTGTCGAGCCTGCTCTCCTCGCCCCGGCCCTACATCGTGGAGCACGCCGCCGACGCCCTCGGCCGGCGGCCCGCACGCCCGGATGCGGTCGGGCGCCTGGTGCGCCTCGTCGCCGAAGGCGGCTTCGCCGGCATGCTCGCCCAGCACACGCTGGAGAAGTGGTCGACGGGCGCGGCCGAACTGCTCGCGGTCGCCCTCGAGACCGCGAGCACCGGGACCCTTCCCGATGACGCGCGCGCCCGACTGGTCGAGACGATGGGGCTGGTGCGACACCCGCTCGTCGTGCGCCCGCTGCAGACGCGGGCGACGGATGCCGCGGCTCCGACCGCCGTGCGCGAGGCGGCCGTCGCCGCGCTCGGCCAGCGCGGCGAGCCCGCCGCGATCTCGACGCTCGAGCAGATCGTCGCGGAGGGCGGTGTCCTCGGCGACCTCGCCCGGCTGGCCCTCATCGACGCCGAGCCTGCCCCGCTCGTCCGTGACAGCGGCGAGGGGCTCACAGTCGCCCAGCTGTTCCTGCACGCGGACATCGACCCGTCGCTGTCGTCGGCGGGCTCCGGCGACAACGGCGGCATCGCCACCCTGCTCGTGCGACTGGGCGACGCGCTGGTCGCCGAGCCCGCCCCTGTCCAGCGCGTGCTGACCCTGTCGCGCGGCACGGCCGCCCAGGCGGGCCCCGACCTGCTCCGTGTCGCCGGCGGCGAGACCGGCCACGTGTACGGCCACATCCCGCTGAGCTCGCCGCCGGTGGGCTCAGCGGCGGCGTGGCCGCTGCGGGTGAGCGTGCGCCGCGGCATCTGTCTCTTATACACATCT
>NZ_MJIR01000003.1:0-7520 GCF_001878835.1 Microbacterium sp. AR7-10
GAGTTCGTCGGCAGCGTCAGATGTGTATAAGAGACAGGCTGCGACCGCGACGCACGCCTGACGGATGCGGGACGCCTCGGCCTCCCGCTCGTCCTCGGCGATCACCGTCGCGGCGTCCGGCTCGAGCACCGGCGGCGCGAGAGTGAGCGCGAAGGCCGCGGCGACACCCGCGCTCACGCCGCGCCCGCGCAGCAGCGTCCCCGGTGCGACCGCGGGCACGGCGGCGGGTGCGGCGGCGGGCGGACCGGAATGCGCGCTCGTGGGAGCGTCGTCGACCCCCTCACCGAACCCCTTGTCGAAGAGCGCGGCGATGGCGGCGAGCGCCTGCTCATCGCCATCCGGCGCCGAGAGCTCGATCTCGTCGCCTCGACGCGCGCCGAGCACGAGCAGACGGCTCAGGCTCGCCGCGGATGCCTCGGGCCCGCCGGGCAGTCGGCGCAGGCGCACGTCCGCCCCGGCGGACGCCTCGGCGATGAGTGCGGCGGGGCGGGCGTGGATGCCGAGCGGGTTGCGCACGCGCACCCGCCTCGTGATGCGGGGTTCCTCCGGCGGTGACGACGCAGGCACGGCCGAGGCAGGCGCGGCCGAGGCAGGCGCGGCCGAGGCAGGCACGGCGGTCGCCGGCTCGACCGAGGCAGTGTCGACCGGTGCATCCCCCTGCAGCTGACCGGTCTTCGCGTCCAGCGCCGCCGCAGCCTCGGTGGCCACCACGTCGAGCGACCCGCCGGCGGCGGCCGCGATCACCGCTGCCAGCAGTCCCTCGACGAACGGCGCCGGCGCCAGTCGCACGGGCACGTCGCTGGTGCGCAGCTCGAGAGCGAGCTCGGCGCTCATCACCGCCGAGCCGAGATCCATGAGCACGAGCACGCCATCGCACTCCGTGGCCAGGTCGTCGATCGCGGAGGCGACGGCGACGGCATCCGTGCCGAGAATCGGCGTCCCGTCGGCGTCTGACCCTGCGCCGGCGGCCACCCGCACCTGCGCGCCGCCGCCGTGCACCATCTGCAGCGCGAGCTCGAGGGCGGCCTCACCCAGCCGAGCGCTGTGCGACACGGCGACGACGCCGATCATCCGGCTGCGTCCTGCGCCGCCGCGGCGAGGGTCTCGAACAGGATCGCCGTCGACGCCGCCCCCGGGTCGAGGTGACCGGCGCTGCGTTCGCCGAGGTAGCTCGCGCGTCCCTTTCGGGCGACGAGCGGACGTGTGGCGTCGCGTCCGGCGGCGGCGGCATCCGCCGCGGCGACCAGCGCTGCCGCCAGACCCACCCCCGCGGCGAGGGTCGAGTCGAGGGCGTCGACGGCAGGCGCCATCGCGTCGTACATGGTCTTGTCGCCGGCCTCGGCCTTGCCCCGAGCGACGACGCCGTCGAGTCCGGCGCGCAGCGCGGTCGCGAGCGATGCGGCGTCGAGAGTCGGCACGGCGCCCGCGGCGATTCCCATGCGCAGGAAGAACGTGCCGTACAGCGGGCCGCTCGCGCCGCCCACCGAGCTGACGAGCGTCATCCCGACGCCTTTGAGCAGTTCGTCGATCGTCTCCGGTGCGCCCGCATCGAGCTTGTCGACGACGGCGGCCATGCCACGGGCCATGTTGGCGCCGTGGTCGGCGTCGCCGATGGCCGAGTCGAGTTCGGTGAGCCACTCGCGGTTGTCGTTCATCGCGACGGCGAAGCGCGAGATCCAGTCGTGCAGGGCTGCGGTGTCGATGGTCGAGGTCATGCGTGCTCCTGAGTGGCGAAGGCGGTTTGGTGTCGGCGGAGTCAGGCGGACGGCGCGGGTCAGGCGCCCCAGCGCAGGCCGGGGGTGATGACGGGGGCATCCCACAGGCGCAGGATCTCGTCGTCGGCCTTCAGCACGGTCACCGAGCAGCCGGCCATGTCGAGCGAGGTGATGTAGTTGCCGACGAGGTTGCGGGCGATCTGCACGCCCGCTTTCTCGAGCAGGGCGGCGACCTCCGCGTACATCAGGTACAGCTCGATCTGCGGGGTCGCGCCCATGCCGTTGAGCATGACGATCGCGGGGCCGGTGAGATCGAGGTCGGCGAGGATCGGCTCGACGAGCTGCCGGGCGATATCGGATGCCGGGGCCAGCGGCTCGCGGTGCCGGCCCGGTTCGCCGTGGATGCCGATGCCGATCTCCATCTGGTCGTCCGGGAGGTCGAACGTGGGCTTGCCCGCCGCCGGGACCGTGCAGCTGGTGAGGGCCATGCCCATCGAGCGTCCCTGTGCGTTCACCTTCTCGGCGAGCGCGACGACCGCGGCGAGGTCCTGCCCCTCCTCGGCGGCGGCGCCGACGATCTTCTCCAGCAGCACGGTCAGGCCGACGCCCCGGCGTCCGGCGGTGTAGAGCGAGTCCTGCACGGCGACGTCGTCGTCGACCACCACGGTACCGACCTCGATGCCGTCCATCTCGGCGAGCTCCGCCGCCATCTCGAAGTTGAGCACGTCACCGGTGTAGTTCTTCACGATGTGCAGCACACCCGCACCACGGTCGACGGCCTTCGTGGCGGCCTGCACACGGTCGGGGGTCGGCGAGGTGAAGATCTCCCCGGCGACGGCCGCGTCGAGCATCCCGACCCCGACGAAGCCGCCGTGCAGCGGCTCGTGGCCCGACCCGCCGCCGGAGACGACGGCGACCTTGCCCTGCTCCTTCGGCGTCGCGCGGGTGATCACGTGCGTGTCGAGATCGACCGAGAGCTCGGGATGCGCGGCGGCGACTCCCCGCAGCGATTCGACGAGCACGTCCTCCGGCTTGTTGATGAGCTTCTTCATGCTGCGATCTCCTTCGATCTCACGGGCGTCGCCCGCTCGGGAACGTCCTCCGTCATGGTCGAATCTGCTCGGAGCCCCTCGCGTTGTCAAGGTCGATCGCGAAGCCGCGGTTCTACCACCCGCGGGCGTGGCGGTTGCCATACCGGGAGCGATCTGGAATCGTATTCCTGAACGATCGGTCTGTAATGGATCCGGTGACCGCGCTCGAGAGGATGACGATGTCCGAGGCCTATCTCGTCGACGGCGTGCGCACGCCGGTTGGCCGGTACGGCGGCGCCCTCGCCGGCGTCCGTCCCGACGACCTCGCCGCGCTGGTCGTCGCCGAGGCGGTCTCCCGGGCGGGAGTGCCGGCGGATGCCATCGACGAGGTCCTCTTGGGAGCCGCGAACCAGGCCGGTGAGGACAACCGCAACGTCGCCCGAATGGCGGTGCTGCTGGCAGGACTGCCGGACAGCATCCCGGGGTTCACGGTCAACCGCCTGTGCGCGTCGGGGATGACGGCGATCGCCCTGGCTTCGCAGGCGATCCGCGCCGGCGACGCCGACCTGATGGTCGCCGGCGGCGTCGAATCGATGACCCGCGCGCCGTGGGTGCAGGCCAAGCCCGCTCGCGCATGGGCGAAGCCCGGCGACGCGTATGACACGTCGATCGGGTGGCGGTTCCCGAATCCCCGCCTGCTGGCTCGTGACAAGGCGACGTTCTCGATGCCCGAGACGGCAGAGGAGGTCGCGCGCGTCGAAGGGATCAGCAGAGCGGATGCCGACGCCTTCGCCCTGCTCAGCCATCAGCGAGCCCTCGCGGCCATCGACGCCGGGAGGCTGTCGCCGGAGATCGTCGCGGTCGAGTCGACCCGCGGGCTCGTCGACACGGACGAGGGACCGCGCCGCGAGACGTCGCTCGAGGCGCTGGCCGCGCTGCGTCCGGTCGTCGCGGGCGGCGAGGTGGTCACTGCAGGCAACGCGAGCTCGCTCAACGACGGCGCCTCGGCGATCGTCGTGGCGGGGGCGGATGCCGTCGCCCGGCACGGACTGCGCCCGCGGGCGCGCATCGTGGCATCCGCCACCGCCGCGCTGGCGCCGGAGATCATGGGTCTCGGCCCCGTGCCCGCCACTGAGAAGGCGCTGCAGAAGGCGGGGCTCACCGTCGCTGATCTCGGCGCGGTCGAGCTGAACGAGGCGTTCGCGTCGCAGTCGCTGGCGTGCATCCGCCGCCTCGGCCTCGACCCCGAGATCGTCAACGCCGACGGCGGGGCGATCGCCCTCGGGCATCCGCTCGGCTCCAGCGGCTCGCGTCTGCTGGTCACGCTGCTCGGTCGGATGGAGCGCGAGGGTGCGCGCTTCGGGCTCGCCACGATGTGCGTCGGCGTGGGGCAGGGCACGGCGATGATCGTGGAGCGCATCGATGGCTGACGCGCTGCACATCGAGACGCGGGGCGACCGGACGGTCGTGACGCTCGCCCGCCCCGCCGTGCGCAACGCGATCGACCAGACCATGGTCGACAAGCTGCATGGCGTGTGCACCGACCTCGAGAACGAGCCGAGGGTGCTGATCATCACCGGCACCGACGGCGTCTTCGCGTCCGGAGCCGACATCCGTCAGCTGCGCGACCGCACCGCGGACCACGCGCGGCGCGGCATCAACTCGACCGTGTTCCGACGCATCCGCGAGCTGCCGATGCCGGTGATCGCCGCGGTCGACGGCTATGCGCTGGGTGGCGGCGCCGAGCTCGCCTACGCCGCAGACATCCGCATCGGCACACCGCGGGTGCGCGTCGGCAACCCCGAGACCGGACTCGGCATCATCGCCGCGGCCGGCGCCACGTGGCGGCTGCCCGAGATCATCGGCCACGCCCGTGCCAGCGAGCTGCTGCTCACCGGCAGGATCATCGACGCACAGGAAGCCCTCGCGTGGGGTCTGCTGTCGTCGCTGCACGAGCCCGACGAGCTGCTCGGCGCTGCGCACGCCATCGCCGAGCGCATCTGCGCGAACGGCGCACGGGCCACCGAGCTCACCAAGCGTGCGCTGCTCGCGCCCGCCGACCAGCATCCGGCGATCGAGCTCGAGCTGCAGGCCGAGCTGTTCGACAGCGACGAGAAGCGCCGGCGCATGACGGCGTTCCTCGAGCGCCGGTCGCAGCGATCCGATCGATCGACGCAGCAGGAGGAGGAGAGCCGATGAGCGTTCCCGGGATCGTGGGCGTGCTGGGCGGTGGACGCATGGGCGCCGGAATCGCGCACGCATTCCTCATGGCGGGAGCGCGGGTGCGTCTCGTCGAACGCGATCAGGACTCCGCCGAGGCCGCGCGCACGCGCGTGCTGGCGAGCATCGAGAAGTCCGCTCTCCGCGGCGACCTCGCCGAGCCGCGGCCGGTGATCGAGTCGTTCGCCGTGCACGTCGACCCCGCCGTGTTCGAGAGCGCCGGCCTCGTGATCGAGGCCGTGCCGGAGGATCGCACGCTGAAGGCACAGGCCCTCGCGCACATCGAGCAGATCGTCGCGCACGACGCGGTGCTCGCCACGAACACGTCGTCGATCTCGATCGACGACCTCGCGGCATCGCTCACCCGGCCCGAGCGGTTCCTCGGACTGCACTTCTTCAACCCCGTTCCGGCGTCGACGCTGGTCGAGCTCGTCGTCGGGTCGCGCACGGATCGCGCGGTCGTCGACTCCGCCCGCGAGTGGGTGGCCACGCTGCGCAAGACCCCGGTCGTGATCCGCGACTCGCCCGGTTTCGCATCGAGTCGGCTCGGCGTGCTGCTGGGGTTGGAGGCGATTCGGATGCTCGAAGAGGGCGTCGGCGACGCCGCCGACATCGACGCGGCCATGGAACTGGGCTACCGGCATCCGATGGGTCCGCTGCGCACCACCGACGTCGTCGGCCTCGACGTGCGCCTCGGCATCGCCGAGGAGCTGGCTCGCCAGCTCGGACCGCGTTTCGAGCCGCCGCGGCTGCTGCGGCAGATGGTGGATGCCGGAAAGCTGGGCCGCAAGAGCGGCGAGGGGTTCTACGTGTGGAACGAGGAGAGATGACCGATTTCCTGCCGAGCTACGTTCAGGGTGAGTGGTGGACGCCGAGTGCCGGTGCGACGGGCACGGAGGTGCGCGACGCGTCGACGGGTGAGATCGTGACGCGGGTCTCGACCGAGGGCCTCGATCTCGAGGCCGCTCTCGAGTACGCCCGGACGACGGGTCACTCCTCGCTCGCCGAGTTGACCTTCCACCAGCGGGCGCTGCTGCTCAAGCAGTTCGCCCTGGCGCTGACCGAGCGCAAGGACGAGCTGTACGCGATCTCGGCGCGCACCGGAGCGACGAAGGGCGACTCGTGGGTCGACATCGACGGCGGCATCGGGGTGCTGTTCTCGTACTCGGGCAAGGGCCGCCGCGAGCTGCCGAACAGTCGCGTGCATGTCGATGGGCCGGTCGAGCCGCTCTCGAAGGACGGCAGCTTCCTCGGCCGGCACGTCTACACGACGCTCCCCGGGGTCGCCGTGCAGATCAACGCCTTCAACTTCCCGGTGTGGGGGTCGCTCGAGAAGCTCGCTCCCGCGTTCCTCGCCGGCATGCCGACCGTCGTGAAGCCCGCCACTCCCACCGGGTATCTCACCGAGACGATGGTGCGCATCCTCGTCGAGTCGGGGCTGCTCCCGGAGGGGTCGCTGCAGCTGGTCAGCGGCAGCGTGCCCGATCTGTTCGACCACCTGCGACTCGGCGACCTGGTCGGGTTCACCGGCAGCGCGTCGACCGCCGAGAAGCTGCGGCAGCACGCGGCCGTGCAGACCGGCGGGGTGCGCTTCACCGCCGAGACCGACTCGATCAACGCGTCGGTGCTCGGCACGGATGCCGTGGCCGGCACGCCCGAGTTCGACGCCTACGTGCGCCAGCTCGTCGTGGAGATGACCAGCAAGGCGGGCCAGAAGTGCACGGCCATCCGCCGGGCGATCGTCCCGGCGGCGGCAGCCGACGATGTGATCGAGGCCGTGCGGGCGCGGATCGCGCAGAAGACGGTGCTCGGCGACCCGCGTGCCGAGGGCGTGACGATGGGGCCGCTCGCCTCGACGGCGCAGCGCGACGAGGTACTGCGCCAGGTGCAGAAGCTGCGGGATGCCGGTGGCCGGGTCGTGGTCGGCTCGACAGATGCGCCCGCCGTGCGGCATGCCGACGGGTCGGCGGGCCCAGCACCTGACGGGGCTTTCGTGGCGCCGCTGCTGCTGCGCTTCGACGATGCGAGCGCCGAGGCCGTGCACGATGTGGAGGCCTTCGGCCCGGTGTCGTCGCTGCTGACCTACTCGACCACGGCCGAGGCCGCCGACCTCGTCGCTCGCGGTGGCGGATCGCTGGTGACGAGCATCGCCACGCACGACCCGGCTCAGGCAGTCGAACTCGCGACGCGCATCGCGCCCTTCAACGGCCGGATGCTGCTGCTCGACCGCGACGACGCCCGCTCGTCGACCGGGCACGGCTCTCCCCTGCCCGGGCTCGTGCACGGCGGTCCGGGTCGCGCGGGAGGTGGTGAGGAGCTGGGCGGCATCCGCGCCGTGCTGCACCACATGCAGCGCACGGCGGTGCAGGGGTCGCCTGAGATGCTCACGGCGCTGACCGGAGTGTGGCACACGGGTGCGGCGACGAGCGCCGGTGATCGGCATCCGTTCCGCAAGTCGCTCGCCGAGCTGCGGATCGGCGACCAGATCGCGTCGGATGCCCGAGAGGTGACGCTCGACGACATCGAGACGTTCGCGCACTTCACCGGCGACACC
>NZ_MJIR01000004.1:0-6966 GCF_001878835.1 Microbacterium sp. AR7-10
CTGGTCGCCGTCGATGACGTTGCCCTGCGCGTCGACGGCGAGACAGCGGTCGGCATCGCCGTCGTGGGCGATGCCGACGTCGGCTCCGACGCGGATGACCTCTGCCGCGAGCTTGTCGAGGTGCGTCGACCCCACACCGTCGTTGATGTTCAGACCGTCGGGGTCGGCGCCGATGACGGTCACCTTCGCGCCCGCCGCGGTGAAGACCTCGGGCGAGGCACCGGATGCTGCGCCGTTGGCGCAGTCGAGCACGACGTGGATGCCGTCGAGGCGATGCGGCAGCGAGGCCAGCAGGTGCATGACGTAGCGGTCCTCGGCATCCGCGAACCGGATGACGCGACCGACGTCGCCGCCGGTGGGCTGCAGCTTCTCGCCCGATTCGATGTGCTCTTCGATGCGCTGCTCGACGAGGTCGGGCAGCTTCACCCCGCCGCGGGCGAAGATCTTGATGCCGTTGTCGGGAGCCGCATTGTGCGAGGCCGAGATCATCACGCCGAAATCGGCGTCGACGTCTGAGATGAGGAAGGCCGCGGCCGGCGTGGGCAGGGTGCCGGCATCCAGCACATCCACGCCCGACGAGGCGAGACCCGCCTCGACCGCGGCGCTGAGGAAGTGCCCCGAGATGCGCGGATCCCGCGCGACGACGGCCGTGAGCCGCTTGCCGACGGTGCGACGCGCGTCGGCGATACGGCCCTGGCCCAGGACGACAGCAGTCGCCTGGGCCAGGTGGAGCGCAAGCTCGGCGGTGAGGAGCTGACCGTTGGCCAGCCCCCGCACGCCGTCCGTTCCGAACAGTGCCATAGGAGGGACTGTGCGGATCAGCGCTTCGAGTACTGCGGAGCCTTGCGGGCCTTCTTGAGACCGGCCTTCTTGCGCTCGATGACGCGGGCGTCGCGCGAGAGGAAGCCGGCCTTCTTGAGGGTCGGGCGGTTGTTCTCGGCGTCGATGTTGTTCAGCGCACGAGCGATGCCGAGGCGCAGCGCGCCGGCCTGACCCGAGTCGCCGCCGCCCGAGATGCGGGCGATGACGTCGTACGCACCCTGCAGGTTCAGCACCGTGAAGGGGTCGTTGATCAGCTGCTGGTGCAGCTTGTTCGGGAAGTAGTCCTCGAGCGTGCGACCGTTGATCGTGATGGTGCCCGAGCCGGGAACCAGACGCACGCGGGCGATGGCCTGCTTGCGACGGCCGACAGCGGCACCGGGAACGGAGAGCACGGGGCGGGGAGCCGACTCCTGAACCTCAGCCTCAGGGCTCGAGGTCGAGAAGGTCTGCGGGAATTCGGTGGTGTCCTGGATTTCAGCCACGAGTATGTCCTTTGAAATCTGAGGGGCGCTTACTGCGCGACCTGGTCGAGGGTGTACGGCGTGGGCTGCTGAGCGGCGTGCGGGTGCTCGGCACCTGCGTAGACCTTGAGCTTCGACAGCTGCTGACGACCCAGGGTGTTCTTCGGGAGCATGCCGCGGACGGCCTTCTCCACGGCGCGAACCGGGTGCTTCTCGAGGAGCTCGGCGTAGCTCGTGGCGGTCAGGCCGCCCGGGTAGCCGGAGTGGCGGTACGCCATCTTCTTCTGGAGCTTCTGGCCCGTGAGGGCGACCTTCTCGGCGTTGACGATGATGACGAAGTCACCGGTGTCGACGTGGGGTGCGAAGGTTGCCTTGTGCTTGCCGCGCAGGATTGCTGCGGCGTGCGAGGCGAGGCGACCGAGAACGACGTCAGTGGCGTCGATGACGATCCAGTCACGCTGGACCTGCCCGGCCTTCGGGGTGTAAGTGCGCGTCACGATAGTGCTGCTTTCTTGATTCGAACGGAGAGGTTCGTGAATCCCACTCCGGGGTGGGTTCCGTCTCGATGATCCGAGCCGGAACACGCGCCAGTGGAGGGCTCACGTTCGCGGGTGCGACCGCAGTTGGTCACACACCAAGGGTCAATGCTACAGCATCCGGGGGCGGGGGCCGAACTTGGGCGGTGGAGGCCGAACGAGGGCGGTGGGTGCCGAACGAGGGCGGTGGGTGCCGTCTGCCCGCCGGGTGGGCCCGAATGGCTGCATCCTCGCGCGTCGAGGCGACCATATGGGCCCACCCGAGGTGATCGCGCCCCCACTCGTCACGCCCCCCTACCGCTGCTGGGCCCATATGGCTGCATCCCCGCGCGCGAGGCGACCATACGGGCCCGCCCGAGGTGGCGCCCTCATCCTCCACATGCGTCGTCTTCGTCGGCTTCTTCACGGGGCGCGGGGCCAGCAGGCTCGCGAGTCGGAGGTCGGCGCGAGAGTGGATGGATGCCGATCACGCCGAGCCGCCTGCCCACTGAGCTCGGCGTGCATTTCAGCGTCGAGTGTGGGCGCGAGTCGGGCCTGACACGCGGCCGCATGCGAGCAAAGGACCTCGCCCGGCCGTTCCACGGCGCCCGCCGCACGGTCGCCGACATCGCGGCGGAGAAGGTCGCGATCCGCCGCGACACGGAACCGCTCGCCCTCACGCGTGCGAGCACGCGCCTCATGCACTCCAAGGCGCTGTCCTACCTGCAGGTCGCCGCTCCGGGCAGCTTCATCTGCGGCGCAAGCGCCGCCGTGCTGCGCGGCTACCCGGCGACCGCATCGAGCGATCTCGACGTCGCGGTCTTCGCTCCGCGACGGGCGCCGAAGGGGCGCGGCGTCAAGGGACGCACCATCAGATCTCATCTGGTCGACATCGACGTGGTCGACGGCATCCCGGCCTCGTCTCCAGCCAGCACCTGGGCGATGCTCGGTCGCGATCTCAGTGAGCGCAAGCTGATCATCCTCGGCGACGCGATCGTCGGCATTCCCCGCGACGAGCGAGGCATTCGCCATCCCGAGCGGGCCGGGGCGACGATCGAGCAATTGCAGGCGTCGATCGACGCGGGGTCTCGGCCGGGGCTGAAGAAGCTGCGCGCCGCGCTGGAGCGGATCCGGGTCGGCTGCTCATCGCCCTTGGAGACCGATTACCGGCTCGATGCCGAGGACGCCGGGCTGCCGGAGCCTGAGCTCGATGTCGAGATTTTCGACGCGCGAGGCCGGAGATTGGGCATCTCGGAATTCGTGTACCGGCAGTACAGCCTCGTGGTCGAGATCGAGGGCGATCATCACCGCTCGTCGAAGCACCAGTGGAATCGCGATCTGCAGAAGTACCGGGACTACGCCAGCGCCGGCTGGGAGGTCGTGCGGTTGACCGCGCACGACATCCGGACGCAGCGGACCGCTGCTCGTATCGTGCGCGAGGTGCTCATTCGGCGGGGCTGGCGTCCCGAACTCTGAGTGGTGCTCGCGGCCCCTCTCACGCTCGCCCCGCGCCGGTGGCGTCTTCCTCCAGTGGGCCGATGTGGCCGCATCCCCACGCGTCGACGCGGCCATATGGGACCACCCCGGCGGGAAGACTGACTCCACAGCACCCCCGCCCCACACGAGTGGGCCCGAATGGCCGCATCCCACGCGCCGACGCGGCCATATGGGACCACCCCGGACGGGAGAACTGACTCCACAGCACCCCCGCCCCACACGAGTGGGCCCGAATGGCCGCATCCCACGCGCTGACGCGGCCATATGGGACCACCCCGGACGGGAGGCGAGAACCCCGAGGACCCGCCCCACACGAGTGGGACCGAATGGCCGCATCCCACGCGCTGACGCTGCCATATGGGACCACCCCGGACGGGAGAACTGGCTCCACAGCACCCCCGCCCCACACGAGTGGGCCCGAATGGCCGCATCCCGTGCGCCGACGCGACCATATGGGACCACCCGGCGGGAGGCGAGGACACCGAGGCCCAGAGGCCCAGAGGCCCAGAGGCCCGAGTTACGCGGCCTCAGCCGTCACCAGGATCGGGCGGTGATCGCTCGTGGCCTGCGGCAGAGTCGTGATCTTCGAGATGTCGAACCCGACCGAGGTCGCGAAGTCGTAGTGGCCCTTGAACACCCGGTACCGCGTGTACGTGCGGTCGTCGCTGAGGGTGAGGGTGTACCCGTGCTCGCGCACGGTCTGACCGAGGCTCTCCTTGAACACGGGGTAGTTGTAGTCGCCGACCATGAGCACGGGCATCCCGGGTCCGAGCTCCTGCAGGGCATCCAGCGCCGACCTGATCTGGTTGCGACGCAGCGAGTTGAGCGCGGTGAGAGGGGCCGCGTGGAACGACGCGACGATGAGTCCCCGCCCGGCGTCGATGTCGCGCAGCCGCGCCCCGAGCACCCGCTCGTGCGCCGGCTTGAGCACCCGGTCGTGCAGCGATTTCTTCAGCCCGATCGTGCGCACCTCTTCAACCTGGAAGGTGTTGCTGCGCAGATACATCGCAAGACCCAGCCTGTTGCCGCTGGTGGTGTGCACGAGAGACAGCCCCTCGATCGCATCCGGAAGCGCCGCCGTGTCGCATTCCTGCAGGCAGAGGATGTCCGGGTCGTGCTCGGTCACCAAGCCGGTGAGCTCAGTCGCGGCACGGTGCTTGCGAAGGTTGTACGAGATGACTCTCATGTCCGACACGTTACCGCCGGGATCCGAGCGCGCGACGGGGTTGCGCCGCGGGCCCGCACCGCACTAACCGTCGTCGCGGTCGCGTCGGGCGCGGGTCTGCTCGGCGCGGGATGCCAGCAGCTCGTCGGCCGGATATCCGACCTCGGCGAGGGTGAGACCCCTCGCGGGCAGCACTTTGAACGCGCTGGTGCGGGTGAGCTCGTCGCGCAGGCGCGCGACATCGGCGACCTCGAGCTTGCCCTCCCCCACCGCCGCGCACGCGCCGACCAGCGCGCGCACCATGCTGTGGCAGAACGCGTCGGCCTTCACCGCCGCGACGAGCACACCGTCGCGGTCACGCGTCCAGCGGTAGTCGAGCAGGGTGCGGATCGTCGTCGCCTCCTCGCGCGGCTTGCAGTACGCGGCGAAGTCGTGCAGGCCGATGAGTGTCTGGGCCGCGGCATCCATCCGCTCGACGTCGAGAGCGGCGCGGATCGTCGTGGTGTCGTTGCGGCGCATCGGGTCGTAGCCGACGGTCGCGTCGGCCAGTCGGTAGAGGTACCGCCGCCACACGGCCGAGAAGCGCGCGTCGAAGCCCTCGGGCGCGACGCTGGTGCGGGTGACGGTCACGTCGG
The DNA here is from genome assembly GCF_001878835.1 of Microbacterium sp. AR7-10. NCBI lineage: Bacteria > Bacillati > Actinomycetota > Actinomycetes > Micrococcales > Microbacteriaceae > Microbacterium > Microbacterium sp. AR7-10. The sequence goes on from NZ_MJIR01000004.1 coordinate 5,096, forward strand.
GATAGCTGCCGAGCACACCCCGGATGCGCCGGGCGAGCGACCCCGCCGGATCCGTGGCGGCCTGCCCGTGGCGCGTCTGCACGCGAGACCACTGCGCGTCGTCGAGATCGACGTGCGCGACCTGATCGGCGGCGTGCACCCCGGCATCCGTCCGCCCGGCCACGACCAGCTGCGCCTCGGAGCCGAGGATGCGTGCGAGCGCCGCCTCGAGCGTGCCCTGCACCGTACGGAGGCCCGGCTGCTTCGCCCAGCCGCGGAAATGGGTGCCGTCGTAGGCGATGTCGAGGCGGATGCGCACCCGTCCAGCCTAGACGCGAGCCTCGGCCGGGACGGAGCCGGTCGCCGACGCGGCCCCCGGCGAGGAATGTCTGCGGGGTCCTGCATATGGTGCGTGATCGACCGTCGCATGCATTCGTATATAGTTACCATAGTTGTGGATAAGTTCTAGACTTTTCTTCGTAGTTTTGCTTGACTTGGGGTTGGCCGAGGTTTAGGCTTTTCACATGTCAGCACCAGCCCTGGACCCGTTGCGAGAAGCCGTCACGGCTCTCGCGGGGGTGTGGGCGGATGCCTCGACGGCGGCCGACCTCGACCGGTCAGACCTCGTGGCGGTGACCTGCGCGATCGGGTCGGCGCGTCGGGCGCTGGATGCGCTGCAGGCCGACGTCGCCGCGGCCATCGCGCACGAATCCCGGCCGGAGCTGGGAGCCGATTCGCTGGCGAAACAGCAGGGGTTCCGCAACACCGCCCAGCTCATCGCGACGACGACGGGCACCAGCGCCGGAGATGCCGCCCGGCTGCTGAAGGTCGGGGAGGCGATCGCGCCCCGGCAGAACCTGCTCGGCGAGCCCGCTCCGGCGAAATACCCCGCCGTGCAGGCCGCGGTGACCTCCGGCCGCCTGGGCGGGGCAGGGGCGGCACTGATCGTGGAGTTCCTCGACCGGGCCCGCATCGGCACCGACAAGACCCTGGTCGCCGACGTCGAACAGCAACTCGTCCAGCGGGCGGTGGGGCTGTCGCTGGATGACGTGCGCCGGCTGGTCACACGCGCCGAAGCCGTGCTCGAAGACGACCGGCTCGAAGCGCGGGAGGAAGAGCGCCGGGCGGCACGGTCGCTGAGCATGTTCGAACGCGACGGCATGCTGCACCTGAACCTCATCACCCCGGTCGAAGAGGGCGCGCCGATCAAAGCGGCGATCGACGGATACGTCACCGCGCAGTTCCAGGCCCGCAAAGACACTGCGGGGGTCGTGGATGCGGGTGGCGCGGATGCCGATCAGCGCACCGTCACCATGATGCGCGCCGACGCCCTCACCCTGTTCTGCGCCCACATGCTCGACTGCGACAGCCGGATGCCCGTGAGCGGCGCCACCGTCATCGTCCGCATCAACGCCGCAGACCTGGACGCCGGAACCGGATCCGGGACGATCGACGGTATCGACCAACCCCTCTCCGTCACCGCCATCCGGCGCATGGCCGCCGCGGGCGGTGTCATCCCTGCGTGCTCGACAGCGCCGGGGAGATCCTCGACTGGGGACGGGAACGACGACTGTTCACCAAACAACAGAAACTCGCGCTCGTCGACCGAGACGGCGGATGCGCGATGTGCGGGCTCCCACCCCACATGACCGAGGTGCACCACATCGACTGGTGGAACCGAGACACCGGGCCCACCGACCTCACCAACGGCATCCTGCTCTGCTCCACCTGTCACCATCGCATCCACGACAACGGGTGGGAGCCCGCACATCGCGCCTACGCCGCCTCGGTCGACGAGCGCGAGTTTCTGTTGTTTGGTGAACAGTCGTCGTTCCCGTCCGCAGCCGAGGATCTCCCCGGCGCTGCCGAGCACGCAGGGATGACACCTGTCT
>NZ_MJIR01000005.1:0-10656 GCF_001878835.1 Microbacterium sp. AR7-10
CGACCTGGTGATCGCCGAGCAGTATCCCGGGCAGACCCGCGAGCAGCGCGACGGCGTGGTGCACGAGCTGCTCGGCGAGGATCCGATTCGCATCGTGCTGCCGCCCACTGAGCATCCGCTCTCCCTGCCTGAGCTGCGCGACCGGGTGTGGGTGATGGAGCCCGAGGGCACCGCCGTGCGGCAGTGGACCGTGCAGCAGTGCCGCGCGGCCGGGTTCGAGCCCGACGTGCGCTTCGAAGCCGCCGACCTCACCGCGCACGTCCGCCTGGTGGCATCCGGTCACGCCGTGGGCATGCTGCCCGACCTCATCTGGGGCGACGAGCCCAGCCCGCTCACCGTCGCCGACCTGCCCGGCTCGCCCGTGCGCGAGGTCTTCACCGCCGTGCGTGCGGCGTCGCGTGCGCACGAGGCGGTCGATGTCGTGCGCACCGCGCTGCGCGACGCCTTCGCCGCGCACCGCCGCGTCGCGCGGTAGACCCCGTCGCCGCTCTGCGTGAGGATGGGGGCGTGACCCCCTATGTGCGCCCCGCGATCGAGTCGCCGGTCTTCCGCGACGACGACGGCCACGTGATCGACTACGGGCACAGGTGGCCGGACTCGCCGCCCGACGACGCCTATTCGGTCGAGCGCGACACCGAGCGCTTCGCTCCGCTGCACGCGATCGCCGATGCGCTCATCGCTCATCTGGCCCGCACCTACGACGTGCACCTGCTGGAGGGCATCGAGGTCGCCGCCGACCTGCTGCACCCGCACCACGACGTCGTGCGCGCCGTGCGGGTGACGCCGAACAACTCGGCGTCAGCGACGCTGACCTTCGTATTCACCGGGTTCCCCGGCATCCTTCTGCATGCCGGACTGCTGCACGACTTCCGCTACCCGCCCTGTGGATGCGAGGCCTGCGATGAGGAATGGTCGGGCCAGGCCGACGATCTCGAGCGGCAGGTTCTCGCAGTCGTGACCGGACATTACCGGGAGAGCGTCGGGCGCGGCCGTCGGCCGTGGATCGAATCCGAGACGACGTTCGACAACGGAACGAGCTCGAGCCGGTCACGTGGCGAGGATGTGCCGCCAGAGCGGCTGGCATCTGCGCTCGAGGCGCTCGCCGGCCGCTCAGGGCCGTGGGCTGCGTGGCCTCTGGCACCCATGCGGTGAGTCGGACCACGCGGGGTCAGACCTCGCGCACCTCGGCGTGCGGGATCCGGTCGCGCATCACGCGGATCGCCTCGGGGTTGTCGTCGACGAGAACCGCGTCCCGCCCCAGTGCCGAGGCGACCGCGCCGGTGGTGCCGGACCCGGCGAACAGGTCGAGCACCCGGTCGCCGGGTCGCGACGACGCCTGCACGATGCGGCGCAGCACCCCCTCGGGCTTCTGGGTGGGATAGCCGGTCTTCTCCCGCCCGGTCGTGGGCACGATCGTGTGCCACCACACGTCGGTGGGCAGCTTGCCGCGCGCGGCCTTCTCGGCCGTGACGAGACCCGGCGCCATGTACGGCTCACGGTCGACGTCGACGGCGTTGAACACGTGCCGGCCGGGGTTCTTCGCGTACACGAGGATCGTGTCGTGCTTGGTGGGCCATCGGCTGCGCGACTTCGCGCCGTAGTCGTACGCCCAGATGAGCTCGTTCAGGAAGCAGTCGCGCCCGAACACGGCATCCATCATCACCTTCGCGTAGTGCGCCTCGCGGTAGTCGAGATGCAGGTACAGCGTGCCGTCGTCGGCGAGCAGCCGCCACGCCTCCTCGAGCCGCGGCACGAGGAAGTCGCCGTAGTCGTCGAAGCGGTCGTCGAAGCTGCGCAGCATGCCGCGCACCCGCTCGTACGAGTGCCCGTGGAACCCGTACCGGATCTCCTTCGCCACCTCGAGCGGCTCTGCCTCGGCAGCCTCCGCGTCGGAGGGCACGAGGCGGCGTGCGGTGACGACCTCGCGGCCGCGGGTGCGGCCGGTGTTGAACGGCGGGTCGAGGTAGACGAGGGTGAAGGATCCGGATGCCAGCGACGCGGCGACCTCGAGGTTGTCACCCTCGATGATGTCGACGGCGCCGGGGTGGGGCGTGCCGGTCACGGCACGCGGTGCAGCCACGCGTCGGTCGCGAACTTGCTCTCGACGAGAGCCTCGGCGGCCGCGTACTCGTCGGCGGAGATCGCGCCGTCTTCAGCGCCGGTGAGCGTGCGGAAGGTCGCCTTGAAGCGCTCGATGATCTCGGCGCGCTCCATGCCTGTCTGCGTGCGCAGCGGGTCGACGCGCTTGGCTGCAGACGTGGTGCCCTTGTCGCTGAGCTTCTCGCGGCCGATGCGCAGCACCTCGGTCATCACCTGGCCGTCGATGTCGTACGAGATCGTCGCGTGGTGCAGCACGCCGCCGTTCGCGAGCCGCTTCTGCGCGGCGCCGCCGATCTTTCCGGTGGGCGATGCGATGTCGTTGAGCGGCTGGTAGGTCGCGTCGATGCCGACCGAGCGCAGCGCCTGCAGCACCCAGTCATCGAGGAAGGCATACGAGTCGGCGAAGGTCATGCCCTGCACGAGCGATGCGGGCACGTACAGCGAGTAGGTGATGATCTGCCCCGCGGCCATCATCATCGCGCCACCGCCCGAGATGCGGCGCACGACGTCGAAGCCGTGGCGAGCCGCGCCCTCCGGGTCGACCTCGTTGCGGTACGACTGGAACGATCCGATCACGACCGCCGACTCGTCCCATTCCCAGATGCGCAGGGTCGGGCGGCGACGCCCCTCCCCCACGCGCGATGTGAGCACCTCGTCGAGGGCGAGGTTCATGCGCGGCGAGACCGCCTTCTCGTGCACGATCTCCCAGTCGAAGTCACGCCAGCCCGGTGCGGTCACGAGCGCCCTGCGCACCGCGGTGCCGACGGCCTCGGGCGAGAATCCCAGCAGCTGGGCCCCCTCGGGCAGGGCGGCGCGCACGGCGGCGGCGATCGTGGCCGCGTCGGCCTCGACGGGCATGCCCTCGACGGCGCCGTTGATGGCGTCGAGCGCCGTGTCGGGCTCGAGGAAGAAGTCGCCCGCGAGGCGGAAGTCGCGGATCAGTCCGTCTGCGACCTCGAGGTCGACGACGACGAGCTTTCCACCGGGAACCTTGTACTCACCATGCACGCGTCCAGCCTAACCGCGCCCGCCGCGCACGGTCGGGCCGGCGACTCAGGCCTGCGCCGGGAGGCGCGCGTCGAGCCACGCGACCAGGTCGGCGCGCACGTCGTCCTGCTGCAGCTCGTTGAACAGCTCATGGCGTGCGTCGGGATAGACCAGCGTGGTCACATCGGTCAGGCCGGAGCGGGTGCGGTACGCGTCGGCGAGCTTGTGCACGCTGCGCGGACCGCCGACCGGGTCGTCCCCTCCGACCATCAGCAGCACGGGCATCCGGCGGCCGAGGTCCTTCTTCGGCAGTCCGTACAGTCGCGCGGCCTCGATCGGCCCGAACAGGGTGAGCAGCGGCACCTCGGTCGTCAGCGGGTCGTCGCGGAACGCCGCCCAGATCGCCTCGTCGCGCGAGAGCCATTCGAGCCCGTGCGCGTGCGGCCCCCTCCATCTCGCGTTCAGCGGGCGCGGGTTGAGATCGGTCGGGGTGCGCAGGGCCGAACCGGTGAGCACGACCGCGTCGTACGCCTCGGGATGCCGGTTCAGCAGCATCTGCGCCAGGAACGATCCCCATGAGTGGCCCAGCAGGACGAGCGGGAGGTCGGGATGCTCGGCGCGGAGGATCTCGGTGAGCTGCCAGCACGCGTCGACGGCAGCGCGCAGGCCGCCCCGACCCAGGCGGCCGAGCTTCGCCGGGTCGCCGTGCTGCCGGATGCCCGTGCGCCCGTGTCCGCGGTGGTCATCGGCGTAGACGTGGAACCCCGCCTCGACGAGCACCTCGATGGTGCGCGCGTACCGGCCGGCGTGCTCGCCCACGCCGTGCAGCAGCTGCACCACGCCCCTGGCGGTTCCTGCGGCCTCATAGACGTCGTAGACGATGGCGATGCCGTGGGCATCGACGAACTCAGCAGTGCGGGGGGCGGCCATGCCCCGAGTCTACGGAGCGGTGCGATCCGAGAGGCGCCAGGCCGTCACGCCGCGTGCGACGTCGTGAGCGCGTCGACGATCGAGCGCGCGGCGGCGAGGTCGGTGACCTCGTGTCCTCCGACGCCGTCGCTGGCCGAGCCCAGCCGCACACCGCCGTCGACGGAGACCGTGCGCTTGGCTGAGAAGTGCACGGCATCGACCCCGGACCCGGCGACGGCGGCGACGTCGGTCGCGGTGATCCCGCTGCCTGCCATCACCTCGATGCCTCCGGCCGCTTCGCGCACCAGGGCGCGCAGCATGTCGAGGCCGTCGACCGCTCGGGAGGCGCCTCCCGAGGTGAGCACCCGGCGAAGACCGAGCTCGCGGGCGAGGCGCAGCGCCTCGAGCGGGTCGGGTGTGGTGTCGATCACACGGTGCAGCGTGACGGGCGCGCTGCCCGCCGCGTCGCGAAGCCTCGCGAGGCCGTCGCGGTCGAGCGCGCCGCTCGCGTCCTGGCATCCGATCACCACACCGTGCGCACCCGCGGCGAGCGCATGGCGGATGTCGCGCTCCATCACCGCGAACTCGTCGCGGTCGTAGCAGAAGTCGCCGGCCCGCGGGCGGATCAGCACGTGCACCTCGGGCGCATCCCCCTCGCCCGCCTCGCCCGCCTCGCGCACGAGTTCGATCGTGGCGCGCGACGGGGTGAGGCCGCCGAGGCTGAGCGCCTGGGTCAGCTCGACCCGGGTGGCGCCGATCTCACGCGCGATGCGCATGCCGGCGGCGTTCTGGACGGCCACTTCGAGGTCGAGAAGCATGAGAATTATTCTCGCACTCGCGTCGGCCCGGCGACAGGTGTGCGGGCATCATTTTCACCCAGCGCCACCGGGGCGAATATTAGTTAGACTATCTAAGTAATGACCCACGACTTCGATGACTCCGCCGCCGAGCTGCGCTACGCGCTGTTCCGCCTCACCCGACGCCTCCGATCCGCCCGCGCCGTCGACGCGATGAGCGATGCGCAGCTCGCCATCCTCGGCGCGCTGCGCACCCACGGACGACGCACCCTGTCGGGCCTCGCCGAACACGAGCATGTGACGGCCCCGACGATGAGCGCCACGGTGAACGGTCTCGCCGATCTCGGACTCGTGATCCGGGTGCCGGACGAGGATGACCGGCGCCGCGTCTACGTCGAGCTGACCGCGCAGGGCGAGAGCGTCGTGGCCGAGACGATCCGCAAGCGGAACCGCCTGCTCGCCGATCTCATCGACGCGCAGCGGTTCGACGACGACGAGCTCGCCGTCCTCGACGCCGCGTCCGCTCTGCTGAAGAGGATGGCCGACGCATGAACACCTCGTCCGGCATGTTCCGCTCGTTCCGCAACGTCAACTACCGCACCTGGTTCCTCGGCGGTGTCATCTCGAACATCGGCGGGTGGATGCAGGCCACCGCCCAGGACTGGGTGGTGCTGACCGAGCTCACCGACAACGACGCCACGGCCATGGGCGTCACCATGGCCCTGCAGTTCGGGCCTCCCCTGGTGCTCGTCAGCATGACCGGATGGGTGGCCGATCGCTTCGACCGGCGCAAGGTGCTGCTGTGCACGCAGACCGCGCTCATGCTGCTCGCCCTCGGGGTGGCGGCGCTGCTGCTGACCGGCGTGATGACCCTGCCGCTGATGTTCGTGTTCGCCGCCGCGTTCGGCGTCGCCAACGCGTTCGACGCCCCCGCGAGGCAGGCGTTCGTGTCCGACATGGTCAGCCTGGAGGACACCTCCAACGCCGTGGCCCTGAACTCGGCGGCCTTCAACATGGCGCGCCTGGTCGGACCCGCAGTCGGCGGCATCCTCATCGTGCTGCTCGGCTCGGGCTGGGTGTTCGTCGCCAACGCGGTCACCTTCCTCGCGATGATCGTCGCTCTGACGCTGATCCGCGTCAACGAGCTGACACCGCGTGTGAAGGGCAGACGCGACGGAGGCCTCGGCGAGGGCTTCCGCTACGTGTGGCGCCGCCCCGACCTCATGGTCGTGTTCGTGATGGTGTTCCTCATCGGCGCGTTCGGCATGAACTTCCCCATCTTCGCCTCGACCATGGCGCTCGAGTTCGGCCGTGACGCAGACGGCTACGGCCTGCTCAGCTCGGTGCTCGCGATCGGCTCGCTGGCCGGCGCCCTGCTCGCCGCGCGCCGCGATCGCGCCCGCGTACGCGTGCTGGTGATGGCGGCGGGAGGGTTCGGCGTGGCATCCCTCGTCTCGGCCGCGATGCCCAGCTACGTGACCTACGCGGCGGTGCTGGTTCTGGTCGGCTTCTCGACGGTCTCGATGCTCACCACCGCCAACGGATACGTGCAGACCACCACCGACGCGGCCCTGCGCGGGCGCGTGCTGGCGCTGTACATGGCGGTGATCATGGGCTCCACCCCGGTCGGCGCGCCGATCGCCGGATGGATCGTCGACACGTTCTCCGCTCGCACCGCCATCGCGGTCGGCGGCATCGCGGGCATCGTCGCCTTCGGGATCGGCGTCGGGTGGATGCTGTGGTCGGGCAGGCTGCATCGCCACGAGGGACGGAGATTCCGGCTGACCCTCGATGAGACGCGTCCGCTGTCGGTGATCCGGTCGATGAACCCGGGCTCGTTCGACGAGCGGCCCACGGCTGCCACCCCGATCCGGCTGACCGACCCGCACGACGACGAGCGCTGATCGGCGCGGCCGGTCCGTCGCCGGCCGCGCACTGTCAAGGGGGTGGCCCCTCGACGCCGGGACGCATACCTTCTCGGGCATGAACGAGCAGACTCCGATGTACGGATCCCCTGACGGACAGCACCCGCACGTTCCCGGGCACGACCCGCAGGGCAGTGGCCTGCCGCGCCAGCGGGAGGCCGGGCAGGCCGAGCCCGCCGCACCCGCAGACGACACCTCGTCCGGGCCGGTCGACGACGACGCCCCGCTCGGCGGCGACGAGAACACCGAAGACCAGCTGACCGCCGACACGGCCGTCGAGCGCGACGCACTGAAGTCGCTCGACCCCGACGACACGCCCGCGTGACGGCGCAGGATCCCGGTACGGTGGGCGGCATGAGCGAGAGCACAGACGTGTCGGATCCGACCGTCACCCCGACGAAGCGCGAGCCGCAGGTGCTGCGGTGGGTCTTCTGGCCGGCGGCCACGATCGTGCTGGCATTCGCGCTGTTCGCGCTGCTGCTGCCCGGCGTCGCCGAGACGGCGTTCCAGGCGGTGCAGACGAGCATCGTCAACGCGTTCAACTGGTACTACGTACTGATCGCCGCGTTCTTCGTGGCGTTCTGCCTGTTCCTCGGGTTCAGTCGCTTCGGCGACATCAAGCTCGGGCGCGACGATGAGGAGCCGGAGTTCTCGGCGATGAGCTGGTTCGCGCTGCTGTTCGCGGCGGGAATGGGCATCGGGCTCGTCTTCTACGGCGTGAGCGAGCCGCTGTCGCACTTCACGAGCCCGCGGCCCGGCGTCGAGGGCACGCCCTCCCAGCTCGCGCAGGCGGCGCTGGGACAGACCTATCTGCACTGGGGCGTGCACGCCTGGTCGATCTACGTGGTGATCGGCCTCGCCCTCGCATACGCGATCCACCGCCGGCGCCGCCCGATCTCGATCCGGTGGACCCTCGAGCCTCTGCTCGGCAAGAAGGTCGAAGGCGGGTGGGGCCACGCGATCGACGTCATCGCGCTGGTGGGCACCCTGTTCGGTGTCGCCACCTCGCTCGGTCTCGGTGTGCTGCAGATGAGCGCTGGCCTGCACTCGGCCGGCATCGCCGACCCCGACGAGACGACCCAGGTCATCCTCATCCTGGTCATCTCGGTGTTCGTGCTCATGTCGGTGCTGTCTGGCGTGACCAAGGGCATGAAGTGGCTCTCGAACGCCAACCTCGTCCTCGCCGGCATCCTCGTCGTCTACCTGCTGGTGATGGGACCCACCGAGTTCCTGCTGCGCGACTTCGTGCAGTCGATCGGGTACTACATCCAGAACTTCGTCGGGCTCTCGTTCAACGTCAGCGCCTTCCAGGGCACGGCGGGCGAGCAGTGGCAGGCGTCGTGGACCTCGTTCTACTGGGGCTGGTGGATCTCGTGGGCGCCGTTCGTGGGCATCTTCATCGCGCGCGTCTCGAAGGGCCGCACGGTGCGGGAGTTCGTGGTCGGCGTGATCCTCGTGCCGACGCTGCTCGGCATCCTGTGGTTCGCCGTGCTCGGCGGCTCGGCCCTCGCCCTCGAGCTTCGGGAGCCCGGGACGCTCACCGGCGCCGACGGCGCAGTCGACCTGCAGGGAGCCCTGTTCAGCCTGCTGCAGAACGTGCCGGGATCGACGGTCGTGAGCATCGGCGCCATCCTGCTTCTCGCGATCTTCTTCATCACCTCCGCCGACTCCGGCGCGCTGGTGATGGGGATGATCGCGACGGGCGGCGAGCCGGAGCCCAAGCGCTGGATCCGCGTGTTCTTCGTCGCCGTCACCGCGCTTCTCGCCATCGCCCTGCTGCTCTCGGGCGGGCTGACCGCCCTGCAGACGGCGGCCATCACGATCGCGCTGCCGTTCAGCGTCGTCATGCTGCTGATGTGCTGGTCGACCGTGGTGGCATTCAGCCGCGAGCGTCGCGCGTATGCGAAGGCCGAGCGAGCGCAGTTCATCGACAAAATCGGCGACTACTACGGGCTCGAGGTCGAGGCGCACGACGCCACCGGGGTGTTCGGGGCGCAGCCGCGATGGATGCGTCGCGTGCAGCGCACGTTCGGGCTGCCGGTGGCGCCGGCCGACCCCGCGCGCGCGACGCCGGGGGCGCTGTCGGCCGAGAGCCATGTCGACGCCACGCCGTCGACGCTCGACGTCGACCAGCTCATCGCCCAGGACGAGCTGTCGGGCCTGGACGATCCGGACGCCCGACAGCAGGACACCGGGCAGTTCCTGAAGGACTGACGCCGTTTCCGCGAGGCTCCGCCGCGCGGCGCGCGTAGCCTGGAGGGATGGATGCATCACCCGGGCGGCGCGGCATGGCCGCAGCCGCCGGCGTGGGCGCAGCGGCCCTCGGTGCGGGCGCAGGTGAGCTGCTCGCCGCCCTGTTCGCCCCCTCCGCCAGCCCGTTCGCCGTGATCGGCGGCACACTGATCGACGCCGCCCCGACCTGGGCGAAGGACACCGCCATCGCGTGGTTCGGCACCGCCGACAAGACCGCGCTGCTCGTCGGCATCGGCATCGTCCTGCTCGCCCTGGCCGCCGCAGCCGGGATCGCCGAGGCCCGCTGGTCGCGCTCCGGGGTGATCGCGCTCGCGGTGATCGGCGTCGCCGCGGGCGCGCTGGCGCTCACCCGGGCGGATGCGGGGCTGCTGAGCTGGCTGCCGTCGGTGCTCGCCGGCGCGATCGCCGCGGTCGCGCTGCGGATGCTGCTGCGCAGTGCGGCGTTCGCGGGAGCGACCGCGTCGCCGCCGGCCTCGGCCGATCGCGCCGAGGTCAGGGCTCCCGACGCGGCGACCGACCCGTCGCGACGACGCTTCCTGGCGTGGGCGGGCGGCACCGCTCTCGTCGGCGTGGCCGTGGGTGTCGCCGGTGCCCTGACGAAGGCGGGGTCGGCCGCGGTCTCGACCGTGCGCGAGGCGATCCGGCTGCCCCGCCCGGCGACGCCGGCGCCTGCCGTGCCGTCGGGAGCGGCCCTCGAGGTGCCGGGCCTGGCGCCCCTGATCACCCCGAACCGCGACTTCTACCGCATCGACACCGCGCTGATCGTGCCGACCGTCGACCCGGCCGACTGGCGACTGCGCATCCACGGCATGGTCGCGGACGAGGTCACCCTCACCTGGGACGAGCTGCTGGCGCTCCCGCTGACCGAGCGCGCGGTGACGCTGTCGTGCGTGTCGAACCCGGTCGGCGGCGACCTGGTCGGCACGGCCGTCTGGCTCGGGTATCCGATCAGGGAGCTGCTGCAGCGCGCCGGTGTCGACGCGGACGCCGACATGGTGCTCTCGACGTCGGCCGACGGATTCACCGCGGGTACGCCGCTGGAGGCGCTCACCGACGACCGGGATGCCCTGCTGGCGATCGGCATGAACGGCGAGCCGCTGCCGCTGGCGCACGGCTTCCCCGTCCGGATGGTCGTGCCGGGGCTGTACGGCTATGTGTCGGCGACGAAGTGGGTCACCGACCTCGAGGTGACGCGCTTCGACCGTGCACGCGCCTACTGGACCGATCGCGGCTGGTCGGAGCGGGGGCCGATCAAACTGCAGTCCCGCATCGACGTTCCGCGAGCGGGTCGTGCCGTCGACGCCGGCGATGCGGTGATCGCCGGCGTCGCCTGGCAGCCTGGCACCGGGATCTCCGGCGTCGAGGTGCAGATCGACGACGGGCTGTGGGAGGGCGCCGAGCTGGCATCCGCTCTCTCCGCCGACACCTGGGTGCAGTGGCGGATGCCCTGGCGCGCCGAAGCCGGCGAGCACAGCATCCGCTGCCGTGCGATCGCCGCCGACGGCACCGTGCAGACCGACGCCGTGGCCGCGCCCGCGCCGGATGGCGCCAGCGGGTGGCACACGATCGACGTCACCGTCTCCTGACGCCGAGAAACCACTGTCAGCGTGCTGTCTCTTATACACATCTAATGTTTTCACATAAGCATTATCTCTTCCACGTATATTCCCTTCTTCTACCTCTCT
>NZ_MJIR01000006.1:0-1266 GCF_001878835.1 Microbacterium sp. AR7-10
CACCCGGAGACTGCGTCGGGGTCGGGCTGAGCGGTGGGCTCGTGGAGGGGGCGGGCGACGGGGTCTCGACCGGCGTCGAGGTGGAGGTCGGGGCCGGGGTCGGCTCGGGTGCGGTCACCTGCGCGTGCACGACCTGGCTGGCGATGGCGCCGACGACGATCAGCGAGCCGGCCACGGTCGCGACGACGGTGTCTCTGCGCCGCCGACGGATCGTTCTGCTGTGCCACGCCGCTCGGGCGGCGTGGAGTCTGGTGCGCTCCGCCTCGGTTCTGAGCCGGGCGTCACGAGAACCACGGGCTGGCATCGGCTGTCCTCCTGATCGGGGTCGTGCTTGCGAGCCTACCGTCGCCGTCTCACATGCTTCGTTATGCGTTTGTGAGCGAATTGTTCGCTGCGCGTAACGCAGGGCCGCGGGTTCGCGAAACACACGTTGCGTAGCTTCGGGTCTGACGGAAGGGGGGCCGGATGGCAATTCAGAACACCACAGCCTCAGAGGTGCTCGTGATCGGCGCCGGGATGGTGGCACATCGCTTCGTGGACAGTCTGCTCAGCGGCGCCGACGCGGGGCGATCGGTGACCGTCATCGGCGAAGAAGGGCATCCGCCGTACGACCGGGTGGGTCTGACGTCGTTCTTCTCCGGGGCGACTGCGGAGGACCTCGCGCTCGACAGCGCGGTCCTCGCCGATGAGCGGGTCACCTACCTCGGCGACGACCCCGCGGTGCGGATCGACCGTGAGTCGCGAACGGTGAGCACCGTGTCCGGTGCGGTGCACTCGTACGAATCGCTCGTGCTCGCCACCGGCTCGTCGGCACCACGTGTTCCCGTCGAGGGCAACGATCTGCCCGGCTGCTTCGTGTACCGCACACTGGACGACGTCACGGCCCTGCGCACGCACGTGCAGGAGCGGTTCGCGGTGCTCGGGCGTCCGCTCCGAGGCGCAGTGGTCGGTGGCGGCCTGCTCGGCCTCGAGGCCGCCGGCGCCCTGCAGGGCATGGGCGTGGAGTGCACGGTCATCCAGTCCGCCGACCGCCTGATGTCCGCTCAGCTCGACGACGCGGGCGGTCGCATGCTGCAGCGCCTGATCGAGGCTCCCCGGGTCGAGGTGTGCACGCGCAGCCGCACGACCGGGACCGCCTCGGACGACTCCGGCCGGGTGCGCCCGGTCGACTTCGCGCAAGGCGCTGTCTCTTATACACATCTCCCAGCCCACGAGACGCGCAGGAATCTCGTATTCCGCCTTCTGCCTGGAAAAAAAACAACACCC
>NZ_MJIR01000007.1:0-4282 GCF_001878835.1 Microbacterium sp. AR7-10
GGGCCGGCCGCGGGTCCGGCCCGCCCCCCCCCCCGCGGGGGGGCGGGGGTGCGCGGATGGCCGGCGCTCCCCCGGATGCCCTCGCGCGGATGGTGGGCGGCCATCGCCCGGGTCAGGGCCGAGACCGCGCCCTTCGACGCCGAGTACAGCGCGCGCTGCGGCAGCCCGGTCGTCGAAGCGATGGATGCCGTGTTGCACACCGCCGCAGCCGGTGACCGGCGCAGCCACGGCAGGGCCGCCGAGGTCACCCGGGCGATGCCGGTGACGTTGATCGAGAGCACGCGAGCCCACTCGTCGTCGTCGTTCGCGGTGACGTCGCCCTGGGCGCCGATGCCGGCGTTGTTGATCACGACGTCGATGCGCCCGAACCGCTCGGCGACGCCGGCGACGGCGGCATCCACCGATGCACGATCCGAGACATCCGCGGTGAACGCGGCGAAGCGCTCGTCGGCGCCCGACGGGTCGCGGTCGAGCACCGCCACCTGCGCCCCTTCTTCGTGCAGCCGGCGCGCGATCGCCGCCCCGATGCCGGATGCTCCGCCGGTCACGATCGCGACGAGACCCTCCACCTGCCCGCTCATCGCTGCGCCTGCCACGCCACGAACTCCTGACGCTGACGGCCCAGGCCCTCGATCTCAATCTCGACCACGTCGCCCGCCGTGAGGTACGGGAACTTGCCGCCGAACGCGACACCCTGCGGGGTTCCGGTGAGGATGAGGTCACCGGGCTCGAGGGTCACGTACTGCGAGAGGTGGTGCACGATGGTGCGCACGTCGAAGATCATGTCGTTCGTGTTCGAGTCCTGTCGTGCCTCGCCGTTCACGAAGCTCTTCAGGTTCAGGTTGTCGACATCCACCTCGTCGGGGGTGACCAGCCACGGACCGGTGGGGTTGAAGCCGAAGGCGATCTTGCCCTTCGACCACTGCCCGCCCGACACCTCCATCTGGAACGCGCGCTCGGAGACGTCGTTCGCGACGACGTAGCCCGCGATGTGCTGTGCGGCCTCGTCGACCGAATCGAGATAGGCGGCACGTCGGCCGATGACGATGCCGAGCTCGACCTCCCAGTCGGTCTTCTCGCTGCCGCGGGGGATGGTCACGGTGTCGTTGGGGCCGACGACGGTGTTCGGCGTCTTCAGGAAGATGATCGGCACCGTGGGCGGTTCGGAGCCCGACTCCCGGGCGTGGGCGGCGTAGTTCTGCCCGATGCAGATGACCGCGCTGGGGCGGGCGATCGGCGCGCCGATGCGCAGGGCCGAGGCGTCGGTCACCTCGGGCAGCGAGCCCCCGTTCAGGGCTGCGCGGGTGCGGCCGACCGGGTCGTCGGCGAGGAAGTCGCCGTTCACATCGGATGTCACGGGGCGCAGATCGTAGGTGCGGTCACCGTCGATGACGACCGGGATCTCTCTTCCGGACTCGCCGAGTCGTGCGAACTTCATGATTCTCCTTCGTCTCAGACGGGCGGATGCTGAGACGGCACCCGCACGTTGACAGTATAGACATCCGATGTTTACACTCCAAGGGTCTGCGTCGGACTTTCCCACGCACCCGAAGGAGCACTGTGAGCCGTATCGTCGCGCTGGACACCAGCGACATCCGCTTTCCCACGTCGCTGAGCCTGGACGGCTCGGATGCGATGAATCCCGACCCCGACTACTCCGCGGCCTACGTGATCATCCGCACCGACGCCGGCGACGACATCGACGGGCACTCCTTCGTGTTCACGATCGGCCGCGGCAACGATGTGCAGGTCGCCGCGATCGACGCGCTCGCCGGCCACCTCGTGGGCCGCGAGATCGAGCCGCTGCTCGACGACATGGGCGGCACCTTCCGCGACATCATCGGCGACTCGCAGCTTCGCTGGCTCGGGCCCGAGAAGGGCGTGATGCACATGGCCATCGGCGCCGTCATCAACGCCCTGTGGGACATCAAGGCCAAGCGCGCCGGGCTGCCGCTCTGGCAGCTGCTGGCGCGCATGACGCCCGAGCAGATCGTCGATCTCGTCGACTTCCGCTATCTCACCAACGCGCTCACCCGCGACGAGGCGCTCGAGATCCTCCGCGCCGCCGTGCCCGGACGCGCCGAGCGCGAAGCCGAGCTGCTCGCGACCGGCTATCCCGGATATACGACCAGCCCGGGATGGCTCGGCTACTCCGACGAGAAGCTCGAGCGCCTCGCACGCGAGGCGATGGCCGACGGCTTCACCCAGATCAAGCTCAAGGTCGGCGCCGACCTCGACGACGACATCCGCCGCTTCCGCAAGGCCCGCGAGGTCGTCGGGCCCGACTTCCCGATCGCGATCGACGCCAACCAGCGCTGGGAGGTGTCCGAAGCGATCGAATGGGTGAACGCGCTCGCCGAGTTCAACCCCGCCTGGATCGAGGAGCCCACCAGCCCGGACGACATCCTCGGTCACGCCGAGATCGCCCGCGGCGTCGCCCCCATCCGGGTCGCCACCGGCGAGCACGCCCAGAACCGGATGATCTTCAAGCAGCTGCTGCAGGCCGACGCCATCAAGGTCATGCAGATCGACGCGGTGCGGGTCGCGGGCGTGAACGAGAACATCGCCAACCTGCTGCTGGCCGCCAAGTTCGGCGTGCCGGTGTGCCCGCACGCCGGCGGCGTGGGACTGTGCGAAGCCGTGCAGCACCTGTCGATGTTCGACTTCGTCGCCGTCAGCGGCAGCCGTGAAGGTCGTCTGATCGAATTCGTCGACCACCTGCACGAGCACTTCGTGGTGCCCACCGACATCCAGGGCGGGTCGTACATGGCACCCACGGCGCCGGGCACGAGCATGGAGATGCACGCTGCCAGCATCGCCAAGTACACCTGGACGGGCCAGCATGTCATCGACTGATCTCGCCCTGCCCGCTCTGGGCTACGGGGCGGCGAACGTGGGCAATCTGTTCCGCGAGCTCAACGACGATGAGGCGTGGGCGGTGCTCGAGGCGGCCTGGGATGCCGGCATCCGCTACTTCGACACCGCACCGCACTACGGGCTGGGGCTCAGCGAGCGCCGTCTCGGCGCCTTCCTGCAAACCAAGCCGCGCGACGAATTCGTGCTCTCGACCAAGGTGGGGCGGCTGCTGCGCCCGAACCCCGCCCACGCTCCCGGCGGCCTCGACACGGCCAACGACTTCCACGTGCCCGACGATCTGCAGCGGGTGTGGGACTTCACCGAGGCGGGCATCCGGGCCAGCATCGCCGAGTCCCAGGAGCGTCTCGGTCTCGACCGCATCGATCTGCTGTATCTGCACGACCCCGAGCGCAACGACCTCGATCTGGCGCTCGCCGAGGCCTTCCCCGCCCTGGAGGCGGTGCGCGCCGACGGGATCGTGCGCGCGATCGGCGTCGGATCGATGGTCTCGGAGGCCCTCGCGCGGTCGGTGCTCGAGGTCGATCTCGACCTGATCATGGTCGCGGGACGGTACACGCTGCTCGAGCAGCCCGCGGCGGCCGAGGTGCTGCCCGCGTGCGCGGCGCGCGGGACGGGGGTCGTCGCGGCATCCGTCTTCAACTCCGGGCTGCTGGCGCAGAGCGAGCCGCGGCGCGACGGCCGGTACGAGTACGGTCAGCTGCCGGAGGAGCTCTGGCAGCGCCTCGTGCGGATCGCCGCCGTCTGCGCGGCGCACGACGTGCCGCTGCCTGCCGCGGCGATCCAGTTTCCGCTGCGGGCGCCCGAGGTGCGCTCGGTCGTCGTCGGCGGCAGCCGCCCCGCGCAGCTGCGCCAGAACGCCGAGTACGCCGCGCTCGACATCCCCGACGAGCTGTGGGCCGAGCTCGCCGCCGAGGGACTCATCCCCGCCTGAACCGTCGAAGGAGATCCGGATGCTCGAAGGAATCAACTCTCTGCTCACCGGCGAGCTGCTGCTGCACCTCGACCGGATGGGCCACTCCGACGCGGTGGTCGTCGCCGACGCGCACTTCCCGGCCTGGGCGCTGGGGGAGCGGGTGGTGGACCTGCCGGGCACGACGACCCCCGAGGCGGTCGCGGCGATCCGTTCGGTGCTGCCGCTGGACGACGCCCCCGGTATGGACCTCATGGAGTCGGCGGACGGGGAGGTGCTCGACGTGCAGCGCGAGCTGATGACCGCGGCCGGCACGACGCTGCAGACGACGGGTTTCGTCGAGCGCTTCGCGTACTACGACGTCGCGAAGGGCGCGTATCTGATGGTGCGCACCGGCGAGACCCGCAAGTACGGCAACGCCCTGCTGCGCAAGGGCGTGGTCGGCCATCCGTCCGCCTGACCCGGCCCCCGCCCCCGCCGCCGCCGTTGCCCGCC
>NZ_MJIR01000008.1:0-10569 GCF_001878835.1 Microbacterium sp. AR7-10
GGGGCGGGTGACTTCCTCAGCCTGGCGCGCATGCGCGAGATCGTGCACGAGCGCGACGGCGTGTGGTGGCGGGTCACGCCGTTCGCCGTCGACGACGACGCGGCCGAGAACCTCGACGCCTCGATCATCCCGTCGTTCCACGGAAACGTCGACGGTGCGATCGCGTTCGTCGAGGCGCGGCTCGCCGAGGGCTGGCGCGTCGTCGTGATCGCGTCGGGCCAGGGGCTGGTCGAGCGGGCGCGCGACGTGCTCAGCGACCGCGGCCTCGCCGCGCGCATCGTCGACCGTCTGGTCGACGAGCCCGAGGCCGGTGTGGCGACGCTGGTCGCGGGATCGGTCGAATCGGGTTTCCAGGTGCCGGATGCCCGGATCGCCGTGCTCACCGACAACGAGTTCTACGGCCGCACCATCGGCGGCGACCAGCGGACGGTGAAGAAGCTCGCGTCGCGCCGCCGCAACGTCGTCGACCCGCTGCAGCTGAAGCCGGGCGACTTCGTCGTGCACTCCACGCACGGCATCGGCCGCTTCGTCGAGATGACCAAGCGCGAGGTGTCGTCGGGCGGACGCAACGCCGTGAAGACGACGCGCGAGTACCTCGTGCTGGAGTACGCGCCCTCGAAGCGCGGGTACCCGGGCGACAAGCTCTTCGTGCCCACCGACCAGCTCGACATGCTCTCGAAGTACGTCGGCGGTGAGGCGCCCACCCTGTCGAAGATGGGCGGCAGCGACTGGGCGGCGGCCAAGGGCAAGGCGCGCCGGGCGGTGCGCGACATCGCCGTCGAGCTGGTCAAGCTGTACTCGGCGCGGATGAGCTCGAAGGGGCACGCCTTCGGCCCCGACACGCCCTGGCAGCGAGAGCTGGAGGAGGCGTTCCCGTTCGCCGAGACCCACGACCAGCTGCAGACGATCGAAGAGATCAAAGCCGACATGGAGCGGCCCATCCCGATGGACCGCCTGCTCTCGGGTGACGTCGGCTTCGGCAAGACCGAGGTCGCGGTTCGCGCCGCCTTCAAGGCCATCCAGGAGGGCAAGCAGGTCGCGATGCTCGTGCCGACCACCCTGCTCGTCAAGCAGCACTTCGAGACCTTCACCGAGCGGTTCGCCGGCTTCCCGGTGCAGGTGCGACCGCTTTCGCGGTTCCAGAGCGACAAGGAGGCGCGGCTCACGCTGCAGGGTCTGCTCGACGGGTCGGTCGACATGGTCATCGGCACGCACCGCATCCTCACCGAGCAGGTGCTCTTCAAGGACCTCGGTTTGATGATCATCGACGAGGAGCAGCGCTTCGGCGTCGAGCACAAGGACGCGCTGAAGAAGTTGAAGACGAACGTCGACATCCTCGCCATGAGCGCCACGCCCATCCCGCGCACCCTCGAGATGGCGGTCACCGGCATCCGGGAGATGTCGACGCTGCAGACGCCGCCGGAGGACAGGCATCCGATCCTCTCGTTCGTCGGCCCGCGCAGCGACAAGCAGATCGCCGCGGCGATCCGCCGCGAGATCCTGCGCGAGGGGCAGGTGTTCTTCGTGCACAACCGCGTGCAGTCGATCCAGCGCGTCGCGTCGGAGCTCGCCGAGCTCGTGCCGGAGGCGCGGATCGCGGTGGCGCACGGCAGGATGGGCGAGCATCAGCTCGAGCAGGTCGTCGACGACTTCTGGGAGCGCAAGTACGACGTGCTCGTCTCGACCACCATCATCGAGACCGGTCTCGACATCTCCAACGCCAACACGATCATCATCGACCGGGCCGACAAGTACGGCCTGTCGCAGCTGCACCAGCTGCGCGGACGCGTGGGCCGCGGCCGCGAGCGCGCGTACGCGTACTTCCTGTACGACGACACGAAGCCGCTGAGCGAGACCGCAGCCGACCGTCTGCAGACCATCGCGGTGAACAACGACCTGGGCTCGGGTATGCAGGTGGCGCTGAAGGACCTCGAGCTGCGCGGCGCGGGCAACCTCCTCGGCGCCGAGCAGGCCGGTCACATCGCGGGGGTCGGGTTCGACCTGTACCTGCGCATGATCGGCGAGGCGGTGGCGACCTTCCGCGGCGAGGACACGAACTCCGAGGTCGAGCTGCGTCTCGAGCTGCCCGTGGATGCCCGCATCCCCGAGTACTACATCGACAGCGAGCGGCTGCGGCTGGAGGCCTATCAGAAGCTGTCGTCGGCGGCCACGGTGTCGGCCGCTGACGACGCGATCGACCTCGTGGTCGAGGAGCTCGTCGACCGGTACGGTGCGTTCCCCGACGAGGTCACCACGCTGGTGAAGGTGGCGCGTCTGCGCCGGCGCGCCGCGCGAGCAGGGCTGTCGGATGTCGTGGCGATGGGATCGAACCTGCGCATCGCGCCGGCCCGCTTCGAGGACTCGATGAAGGTGCGCCTGCAGCGGCTGTACCCGAAGGCGAAGCTCGTCGGCGGAGGAGAGGCGCTGGTCGTGCCGATGCCCACGGATTCCGATCTCATCGAGTGGGTCGGCAACCTCTTCACCGCGATGTTCCCCGAGCCGGCGAAGGCGGAGCCGGCGGTCGTCTGATCCGCTGGCGGCGCGACAGACCCGCACTTCTACGCACAGTAGAATTACGGGGTGAGCGCTGACCGAGATCCCTGGGTGCTGGAGGCGTCGCGCCCCAAGACGCCGTCGCGCCGGCCCGACCTGTCCTCGGTGCCGAAGCGGGCACTGTACGTGCTCGGGCTGCTCGCCGCCGCACGCGCGCTCGGTCTCGTGCTCATCGCCGAGGCCGTGGCCCGCGGGATCGCCGGCCTCGCAGCGTCCGGGCTGACACCCGACGCCACCCGCGCCATCCTCATCCTGGGGGTGACGGGAGCGCTGCTGCGGGCCGGGGCGGAATGGGCGACCGAGGTCGTCTCCCGCAGCGTCGCCACCCACGTCAAGCGCGACCTGCGCAGCCGCCTGTGGGGTCGCATCGTCGAGGGCGACCGCGCCGGCGGCGGCACCGCCGTGCTCGCCGCGGACGGTCTCGACGACCTCGACGACTACTTCATCCAGTCGCTGCCCGCCCTGATCGGCGCGGCGGTCGTGCCCGTGCTGGTGGGGGTGCGGATACTCGGCGCCGACTGGCTCAGCGCTCTCATCATCGTGATCACCGTCCCGCTCGTGCCGCTGTTCATGATCCTGATCGGCCGGCACACGCAGCAGCGCACCGACGCGGCGCTCAGCGCTCTCACCCGCCTCGCCGATCACCTCACCGAGCTCGCCCGCGGTCTGCCCGTGCTCGTCGGGCTGGGCCGCGTCGACGAGCAGACGCGGGCTCTCGACGGCATCCAGCGTCGCTATCGCCGGCACACCGAGGAGACGCTGCGCTGGGCGTTCCTGTCGGCGCTCGCCCTCGAGCTGATCGCCACGATCTCGGTGGCGGTGGTGGCCGTATTCCTCGGCCTGCGGCTGCTGAACGGCACGATGGCGCTCGAGCCCGCGCTCATCGCACTCATCCTCGCGCCCGAGTGCTTCACCGCGCTGCGTGATGTGGGCACAGCCTTCCATGCCTCGCAGGATGGACTTTCCGCGCTCGAGCGCGCGAAGGCGATGCTGAGCGCACCGCCCCGCCGCGACGCGCGCGGCGAGTCGACCGGTCCGGTGCGCCTCGACGCCCTGACGATCACCTACCCCGGCCGCCGGGCACCGGCGCTGCGCGCGGTAACGGCAGAGATCTCGGGGATCACGGCGATCACCGGCCCGAGCGGCGCCGGCAAGTCGACGCTGCTCGGTGCGCTCGCCGGGGTGCTTCCCGCCGAGGCCGTGGTCTCGGGGGCGGTGCACGGAGTCGATCCGGATGCCGTGGCCTGGGCGCCCCAGGCGCCCCGGGGATTCGCCGAGACGCCTCGCGAAGAACTGGCGCTGTACGGCGCCGGGCCTGCCGCGCTCGACGAGCTGGGGCTCGGGGGCCTGGCCGACGCGGCGGTCGCCGAGCTCAGCCCGGGGGAGCAGCGCCGCCTGGCGGTGGCGCGCGCTCTCGCGCGGGTGGATGCCGGCGCCCGCCTCCTCGTGCTCGACGAGCCCACCGCGCACCTCGACCCGGTGGCGGCCGACCTCGTGCGCGCCGCGGTGCGACGTCGCGCCGCGCGCTGCACGATCGTGCTCGCCAGTCACGAGCCGGAGACCCTGGCACTGGCCGACCGATTCGTCCCGGTGGGCGACTCGGTGCACGACGCGGCTGCCGACCGGGTCGATGGCGAACCTCGGGAGGACTCGGGATCCGACGGACGGACCGAGACCGGGCATCCGTCGGCGTCGTCGTCCCCCCTCACGGTGCCGCCGGCAGCGGGTCGGCGCAGCCTCACGCTCGCCGCGCTGCTTCGCCCGCACGCCTGGCTGTGGGCGGCGTCGATGACGCTCTCCGCGCTCGCCGCGGGACTCGCGGTCGCGCTCACGGCTGTCTCGGGCTGGCTGATCGTGCGCGCCAGCGTCGAGGAGTACATCATGTACCTGCTCGTCGCGATCGTGGGAGTGCGCGCATTCGGCATCGGGCGCGCCGTCGGGCGCTACGCCGACCGACTCGTCACCCACCGTGCGACGTTCCTCGTCGTGGATGCGCTGCGCCTGCGGCTCTGGCGGGCCATCGCCGCTCGAGGCGCGGGCTCCAGACGTCTGCTCGAGGGCGGCGCTCCGCTCGACTACCTCGTCACGCTCGCCGACGACCTGCGTGATCAGCTGCCGCGCGTCGTCCCTCCGCTCGGCGCGGGCGTGCTCGTCGTCGCGGGGACGATCGTCACGGCGGCGTTCGTGACCCCGCACCTCACCGTGCTGGTCGCCGCGGTGCTCATCGCCGCCGTCGTCATCGCGTCGGTGCTCGCCGTCGTCAGCGAGCGCGGCGCCGCCGCTGATCGCGTCGCCGCCCGGTCGGCCATCGTGCGCTCGACCGCCGTCCTCGCCTCCGCCGCCGACGACCTGCGCGGCAACGCGGTCGCGCCCGTCGCACTGCGCCGGCTCGACGCGCACGCGCGGCAGCTCGCCTCGGCGGAGCGCCGCGCCGCGTGGTCGGCGGGACTGGGCACGGCCGTCGTGACCATCGCCACCACGATGCTCGCCGTGCTCGTTCCGGTGCTCTCTCCCGACCTGCCGGCCGAGTCCGCGTCGGTCGTCGCACTGCTCTCGCTGGCCCTGCTCGAGCCGCTCGCCGCCCTCGTCGCCGCGATGCATCGCCTGCCGGCGCTGCAGACGCTGCTGCGTCGTCTCGATGTCGTGCTGCGGCCGGCGCCGAGCCCGGCGTGGGGGACGACGACACCGGATGCCGTCACACACCTCGCGCTCGAAGCGGTGACGGTCTCGTATCCCGGCGCTGCCGCCCCGGCGGTGTCGGACGTGACCGCCGAGGTGGATCGCGGCCGGTGGCTCGTGCTCGACGGGCCGTCGGGATCCGGCAAGTCCACGCTGCTCTCAGCGATGATGGGCGCGCTGCCCGTGGCATCCGGAGAGATCACCGCCGACCGGCTGCCGATCACGACCTTCGACGAGCGGGCGTGGCGCAGCCGGGTCGCGTGGTGCCCGCAGGATGCCTACGTCTTCGACTCCACGCTGCGCGGCAACCTGCTGCTGGCACGCGATCGCGACGACGCACCCGACGACGATGCGCTGCGCGGTGTGCTCGCGCACGCGGGTCTCGCCGACCTGCTGGGTGCGCTCGGCGGCGACCTCGACGCCCGGGTCGGCCCCGGAGGCTCGGCACTGTCGGGAGGCGAGCGTCAGCGGCTCGCCGTGGCGCGGGCCCTGCTCACTCGTGCCGAGGTCATCCTGCTCGACGAGCCGACCGCCCACCTCGATCGGCCGACCGCCGCGGCGATGATGGGCGACGTCCGCGATGCCACCGCCGAGCGCATCGTCGTTCTCGTCTCGCACCGCACAGCGGATCGGCGTGACGGCGACGCGGTCGTGCGGCTCGGCGCGCGTGCCGCCTCCGCTCATCTGATGCAGGCGAACACGCGGAGGTAGGGGGCGCTCCCGCGTCAGCCGGCGAGCCGCCGGAACCGGTCGCTCACCCGCATCGACCCGGACACCGGCTGATCAGCGCCGGGCACGCCGCTGGCGCCCACCTGCAGGATCGCCCTGGCGAGCACCTCGTCGCGCACCTCCCGGCGCGCGTGATCGTCGGCGAGCATCTCCACGAGCGCCGCGACCTCGGCTTCCGCACGCGCCGCCATCGGGAACCAGGGCAGTGCCGACCGCCAGGCGCGGAACGCGAGCAGCAGCAGATCGTGCCGCTGCTCGACGTGCGCGCGCTCGTGCGCGATCACCGCGGCCAGCTCGTCCGGATCGAGGCGATCGAGCAGTCCCTGGGAGAGCACGGTGACCGACCTCGGCCCGTTCGGCAGGCAGTAGGCCATGGGGACCGCATCGTCGATCACCCGCGTGCGCGCGCGGGTCGGATGCGGAGAGGTCAGCATCTCGAGAAGTGCGAGATGGCGGCGGCGCTGCTTCGTCACCTGCACGATCGTCGCGCCGAGGTGAGTGAGCAGGTAGATGGTGAACAGGGCGGCGGGGATCGGCGCGAGCCACGGATGCCCGGGCAGCGCCGCGTGACCGGCGAGAGCCAGCGCCGCGATCATCGAGAACCCGCCGGCCAGGCCGATCGCCTGCCACAGCAGCAGTGCCATCACGGGCGCGCGCATCGGCCATGACGCACGTGACAGGGCCACCGGCACCGGCCAGGCGAGCCCGACCGCGAACAGTCCCAGCACGACCGCGCCGAAGATGACGACGCCGTGCGGGATCACCAGCGCCCCGCTCTGCGCCGTGTCGGCAGCGACCGTCAGCATGGCTCGTCGATCAGCATGGCTCGTCGTTCCGCACGGTGCCTCGGTCAGCCCGAGCGGCCGAGCAGCTGGCGCAGCACGGCGGCATCCTCGGGGGAGACCCCGCCGACGAACCGCTCGAGCACGGCGGTGCGGTCACCGGCGTCGCCGAGCACGGAGTGCATGAGCTCTGCGACATGATCCGCGCGGGAGGCGACGGCGGTGTAGCGGTGCGGGCGCGCCGAGCGGTCGGAGGCGACGAAGCCCTTCTTCTCCAGGCGCGACAGCACGGTCAGCAGAGTGGTCACGGCCAGCGACCGCCCCGCTGCCTCGAGCTGGTGCTGGACGTCGTAGGCGCTCAGCGCCGCGTCGGCTTCCCAGATGGCATCCATCACGGCTCGTTCGAGCTCTCCGAGCGTTCCCATCAGCGCATCCCTCCTTCGTCGGATTATCTCCGGCTCTTCGATTCTACTCCCTGTCGAATTTGTTCTATCGTGTGTCGAAGAAGTTCTACGAGACGTAGAATAGTCGTGGCGGGATCGACCGCCGCCCCTTCGCGAACGGAGAAACCGCGTGGACGTTCTCGACATCGCCCGCTGGCAGTTCGGCATCACGACCGTCTATCACTTCCTGATGGTGCCGCTGACTCTCGGTCTCGGCATGATGGTCGCGATCATGCAGACCCGCTGGGTGCGCACGGGAGACGAGAAGTTCCTGCGCATGACGAAGTTCTGGGGCAAGGTCTACCTGATCAACTTCATCGTCGGCGTCGCCACCGGCCTCGTGCAGGAGTTCCAGTTCGGCATGGCGTGGAGCGAATACTCCCGCTTCGTCGGCGACGTGTTCGGTGCACCCCTGGCGATGGAGGGGCTGCTCGCCTTCTTCGTGGAGTCCACCTTCCTCGGCATCTGGATCTTCGGCTGGGGACGGCTCCGCAAGGGCCTGCACCTCGCGGCGCTGTGGTGCGCGGTGATCGGATCGTGGATCTCGGCGTTCTTCATCATCGTCGCCAACTCGTGGATGCAGCACCCGGTCGGCGTCGAGATGGGTGCCGACGGTCGCCCCGTGATGACCGACGTGTGGGCCGTGCTCACCAACAACACCGCGCTCGCCGCCTACACCCACACGATCTTCGGGGCCCTGGTGGTGGCGGGCATGTTCCTGCTCGGCATCTCCTGGTACCACCTGTGGCGGCGCCGCCACGACGGCATCGACTCGGTCGACGCGACCGGTCGCGTGATCGTCGGACAGGCGGATGCCGTACCAGGACGCGACAAGAAGGACCACGGCGTCTGGATCTGGTCGCTGCGCTTCGGCGCGATCGTGGCCATCGCCGGGTTCCTCGGCACCGTGGCATCCGGCGACATCCAGGGCAAGCTGATGTACGAGCAGCAGCCGATGAAGATGGCGGCGGCGGAGGCCGCCTGCCACACCGGCTCGTCGTTCTCGGTGCTCTCCCTCGGCGACCCGGGGTCGACGGACTGCGCCGATGTGATCACCCTCATCGAGATCCCCGGCGTGCTGGGCTTCCTGGGCACCGGCGAGTGGGGTGCGGACATGCCCGGCATCAAGGATCTCGAGCCGCAGTACGTCGACCAGTACGGCAAGACGATCCCCGATGACGCGCTCTACGGCGACATGGCCGGCACCGACGTGCAGTACGTGCCGGTGATGTGGGTCACCTACTGGGGCTTCCGGCTGATGATCGGCCTCGGCGGGGTCGTCGCCTTCGGCGGCGTCGTCGCGCTGTGGCTGACCCGCAAGGGCACCGTGCCGCGCTCGCCGTGGATCATGCGCCTCGCGCTGCTCGGCATCGTCGCACCGTTCGCGGCCAACATCGCCGGCTGGATCTTCACCGAGCTCGGCCGCCAGCCCTTCGTGGTGGCGCCCAACCCCGACGCGACCGGCGTCGACGGTGTCTTCATGTTCACCGCCGCGGCCGTCTCACCCGGCGTGACGGCAGGCGAGCTGCTGTTCTCGGTCATCACCCTCAGCGCCGTGTACGGCGTGATGCTCGTGATCGAGCTCTACCTGATGGTGAAGTACGTCCGCGGCGGTGTGGCCGCCTCGATGCCCGAACTCGCCGCACCCGGGCATCCGGATGACGGCGACGGCACCCGACCCGATCCCGACCGACGCGACGACGTGCTCGCCTTCGCATACTGACCGGCCCGAGAGGAACTGAGGAAATGGAACCGCTTCCCGTCGTCTGGTTCGTGGCGATCGCCGTGCTGTGGATCGGCTACCTGCTGCTGGAGGGCTTCGACCTCGGTGTGGGCATGCACATGGTGTTCTCCACCCGATCCGAGCGCGACCGTCGCGTGATGCTGAACACCATCGGTCCCGTCTGGGACGGCAATGAGGTGTGGCTGATCACCGCGGGGGCGGCGATGTTCGCCGCGTTCCCCGCCTGGTACGCCTCACTGTTCTCCACGCTGTACGTGCCGCTGACGATCACCCTGGTCGGTCTCATCGTGCGAGCCGTCGGCATCGAGTACCGCGGCAAGGTGCACACCGAGCGCTGGCGCACCCTGTGGACCTGGATGATCGGGCTCGGCTCTCTCATCGTCGCGTTCTGCATCGGGGCGGCGCTGGCGCTGACCTCGACGGGTCTGCCCATCGACGCGAACGGCGACCGCGTCGGCGGACCGTTCGTCTGGCTGACGGTTCCCGCCGTGCTCGGCGGTCTCGCCGTGGTCGGCTTCGCGCTGCTGCACTCGGCGACCTTCCTCGGTCTCAAGGCCGACGGTCCGGTGCGCGAGCGGGCCGGACGCTTCGCCGCCCGCTGGGCGCCGCTGTGCATCGCCCCGGCGGCCGTGTGGGCGATCTGGGTGCAGGTGGCGCACGGCGGCAACGTGTTCGCCTGGACGCTCATCGTGTTCGCGGTGCTCGCCGCCGCCTTCGGCTGGCGGGCGGCGCGGGGGCGCCACGAGGGTCGCGCGTTCATCGGCTTCGCCGGGTTCGGGCTGTTCGGCGCCGCGGCCATCTTCGCCGGGATGTTCCCGCTGCTGCTGCCCTCCACGGTGGATGCCGCGTTCGACCTCACTGTCTGGAACGCCGCCAACGGGCCGTACACGCTCGGCGTGATGACGGTCGTTGCCGCCGTGTCGCTGCCGGTGATCCTGCTCTACCAGGCGTGGAGCTACTGGATCTTCCGCAAGCGGGTGACCCCCGGCATGATCCCCGAGGTGTACATCGTGCTGCCGGCGGTGCTGCGCGCCCGCTGAGGCAGCGCGGCGCCGACGCGCAGGGCTAGTCTGGCCGCATGATGTACGAGCACCTCGGGGCTCGGCCCCGCATCCACGACACCGCCGTCGTGGCGCCGACCGCAGTGATCTCGGGAGACGTCGAGATCGGACCGAACTGCCAGGTGCTGCACGGCGCCGTGATCACCGCCGAGGGCGGGCCGATCACCCTCGGCGAGCATGTCATCGTGATGGAGAACGCGCTCATCCGCGCCACGGCGGCCGACGCCGTGCACATCGGCGATCACACCCTCGTGGGCACGCTGGCGAGCATCGCGGGTCGGGTGCGACCGTCGGTGAGGAGGTGTTCCTGGCATCCGGCGCTCGCGTCTTCAACGGCTCGCTCATCGGGCCTCGCTGCGAGGTGCGGGTGAACGCGATCGTCCAGCGCCGCGCGGTGCTGCCGGAGGGCAGCGTCGTTCCGATCGGCTGGGTCGCGGTCGGCGACCCCGTGCAGCTGTTCTCGCCCGACCGGGCCGATGAGATCGCCGCCGCGATGCCCGCGCTCGACTTCCCCGGCCACGTGTTCGGCGTCGACCGCGACACCCCCGACCTGATGGTGCAGCTCACCGAGCGCTACG